>JBFEYZ010000006.1:0-25033 GCA_041561855.1 Sulfurimonas sp.
AGAGGAGTCGGATATCAGCTCTTACGATAAAGAGAAAGTGTTTAAAGCCATAAAATCAATAGGCGGAGAGAGTGGATGGTTTGATTACGGCTTTTTATGGGAGATAAGGGGCGTAATAGATAAAATGATAGGCGGAGCAGGGCTGAGCAGAGGCAGAAGAGACAGCTGTGATCTAAGGCTTGGAGAGTGTCTTGACTTCTGGAGAGTTGAGGATATAAAAGAGAATGAGAGACTTCTCCTCTATGCTCAGATGAAAATTCCGGGTAATGCTTGGCTGGAGTTTAAAATAGAGGGGAACAAGCTCATTCAGTCGGCATACTTTTATCCAAAAGGGATATGGGGGAGGATATATTGGTATGCCATGATGCCTCTTCACTACTTTATATTTAAAAACATGATAGATAGTATCTTGAAAAACAGTCTAAAACAGTAGCCTATTTTTCACAGCATTTCTTATATTTTTTTCCGCTTTGGCACGGACATGGCATATTTCGTTCAATCTTAGAGTTGAACAGTTTACCCTCTTTGTAGAGCCACGTCTCGCCTTCGTAAATAAATTCACTCTTTTCATGCTGAACTTTTATGCCATTTGCATCTTTGTAATACGCCTTGAATTCAACTATGTTTTTTTCTGCGTACACAATTTCAAGACCGAGCCATACAACGCTTCTTGAGTACTCTTTTATAAGCTCAATATCATCTTCATATCTCTGCTCTTCTATAGCGGTATTTACTATATATTCGCCATCACCCAATACGTAAGCAGTGTATCTGCTTCGCATAAGCTCTTGGGGTATCAACGGTTTTAAGCTGCCATTTAAAAACGGTTCGCAACATTTGCTAAACTCTTTTTTACTGCCGCAATAACACTGCATAAAACCCTCTTTTTATAAAATAATTGTTATAGTTTTGAAAGTATACAATAGACTTTATAGCAGAAGGAGAAAAATAATGGATAAAACATTTAAAGAGGCGATGGATTTCAGACACGCTTGCAAGCTTTTTGACGAAAATAAAAAGATTTCGGACGAAGAGATAAGAGAGATACTCGAAGCCGGGCGTAAATCACCATCATCATTCGGAATGGAACCATGGAAGTTTCTGGTCATTACGAATGAGGAGCTAAAAGCCAGAATTAGACCTCACTGCTGGGATCAAGTCCAGGTAACGTCATGCTCTCATTTGGTCGTAATACTTGCTGCAATAGAGAGCGTAAAACCTGAGAGCGGAGTAGTAAAGAAGAGATTTCTAAGAAGAGATATGCCTAAAGAGATGCTTGATTTTTATATGGACAAGTATGCATCACATTTGAGCAAAACGCTAAGCAGCGATGAAAATATACTCTGCTGGACTGCAAGACAGACATATATAGCTGCGGCAAACATGATGACGCGCGCAGCTACGCTAGGAATAGACAGTTGTCCTATAGAAGGGTTTGACAAAGAGGATGTAGAGAGAGTGTTAAATCTTGATACTAAAAAATATCAACTCTCTTTGGTGCTGCCGTTCGGATACAGAGTAAATGAGCAGTCATCTCAATTAAGATTGCCCATTGAAGAGATCGTAGAGTTTATAGAGTAGAGAATTTTGCGATAATAGGGTTATGGTCGGAGATCTTTTTGCTGTCTATAACCTCGGAGTATGTTAGGTGCAAATCTCTGTAAAATATGTAGTCCAGAGAGTTTGTAAAAATTTTTTTTATATGTCTGTCGTCACTGAAATCAACTTTTTTAAGCGATAAATTATTCGTAAACTCATGTAAAAACTGCACTCTTTTTAAGTTCCAGGTATTAAAGTCACCGGCTACGATCATCGCTCCTTTATGGTTTCGCACAGATGCATAGAGATGATCAAGTTCATTTTTAAAAGCAGTGTTGTTGACAAAGTTTATAGCATGCAGATTGACTACAAGAAGTATGTCGTTGTTTGAGATTCTGTGATGCGTAATAAGCGATACTTTGTGCGTGGCATATCTCAGTTCCCGTTTTTTGCTAAGAATGGCAAATTCTGCTTCGCAAGATGATTTAAAAGCACTCAAAACACCGAATATATGTTTTTTAGTCTCGATATTTGGAGACAAAACATAGGAGTAGTCATAAATATCAAGTTCATGAGAGATGCTCTTTTTGACCTCCTGAAGTAGCAGCAGATCAAAGTTGTGGTTTTGTATGAGAGACTCTATGAAATCCTTGTAGGAACTCTTTAGTGTCAGCTTTGCTACGTTCCAGCAAAGAAGGCTAAACTCTTCTTTAAGATTGTCTTCTTGATGTTTCAGCGATTTTACGAAACTGCTAGGTATGAACATGACAATATCCTATAGCTGCGGGGCCAGTATCCGCATAAGATTTTCAAAGACTCTCTTTGGCGCGGAAACATTTTTTGTTCCGAAAGAGGAGTCTGATATAAGGTTTTGCGCCCAATGCTCCACCTCTTTTATGATATTTTTTGAGTAGATAAAAGTCCCCACTTCATAGTTTAAAAAAAGGCTTCTGTTGTCAAAGTTAACACTTCCGAGAATGAGGCTCTCCTCATCAAAGATTATAGCTTTTGCATGCAGCATTGCACCGTTGTATAGATATATTTTTATACCTGCTTCTTCAAGTTCCCTCATATATGAGCTTCTGACCAGATTTACTATTGTATGATTTGCCTCTTTTGGGGTAATTAGTTGTATATTTACCCCTCTGTGGTGCGCAATTATAAGTGCCTGGATCAATGTTTCGTTCGGAATAAAGTATGGCGTGACGATATATATCTTCTCTTTTGCTTCGTATATTGCAGATAAAAGAACTTCATAGAGAATATCTTTATCGACATCAGGACCGGATGGAACGACCTGTAAAAAAATCTCCCCGTCTTTGTATTTGTCACTTTTTGTATACTTGATCTGCTCACCGGAGGCATATTGCCAATCTGAGGCAAAGATCTCAAAAAAGTGTTCTACGGACTCTCCATGGATCATAAACATAATATCCTGCCATCTGTTTTTGTCATCTTTTGCTCCGAGATACTCCTGCGACAGATTAGCACCTCCGCTTAAAACTTTTTCATTATCAAATATATATATTTTTCTATGGTTTCTTAGGTTTATGTAGTTTCTAAATGGCATCTCAAATACAGGCATAAAAAATTCTACTTCGCCGCCGCTCTCTATTAGTTTGTGTAATCTGTGTCTAAACAGATAAAGAGGAAGAGAACCCAATGAGTCTATGAGGATCTTGATATCCAATCCCTCTTTTGCCTTGTTGACCAAGGCTTTTATTATTTCTTTGGTAACCCTGTCATATTTGAAAATATATGCACTGATAAAGATCGATTCTTTTGCGTTGTTTATAGATGAGAGAAGCTCTTCGTAAGTTTCTGTGGAATCAAAAAAAAGTTTAAATTCGCTATTTTTTGAAGCATCGGCAATGCCGTAGTTTCTTAACATTTTATCGATGTTGTTTTGTATATTTTTATCTGTTGTCCTGTTTTTAAGAACAAGACTCTCTTTTTTGTACTTTTTTTCTCTCTTTCTGGATCCTATTATGAAGTATAAAGATACCGCTACATATGGAAGCAGGATTATAAAAAGGAGCCAGGCAGTTATACTGTTAGCTGAGCGTCTGTTGTAGAGCATGTGGATCAAAACCACTATGATCAAAAGAGCACCGAAGACTATGAGAGAGTGGTAGAAAAATATATCTGCGTTCATAACGTTAGCTGTTCCATTCATATGAAGATTATATCATTATTGCAATAAAGAGGCTCTGTGAATTTTATAACACAAAAATTTAGTATAATTACAAAAAACTTTAAAGGCTGCGAACATGTCAACATATATTTTTGGTCATACTAATCCCGATTCAGATTCAATAGTAGGTGCAATATCTCTTGCATATTTAAAGAATAAGTTAGGCGAGGATTGTGTGCCTACGCGCCAAGGTGATATATCTCCGGAGACGGAATTTATATTAAAAAGATTTGGAGCCCAGGCACCTGAGCTAAAAACGTCATATGCCGGTGAAAAGGTATATCTTGTAGATTTTTCAGATCTTGCGCAGGCTCCAAAAGATATAAAAGAGGCGACAATCCTTGGCATTGTCGATCACCACAAACTGGGTGACATCACGACAGACACTCCGCTTGAGTGCTGGATTCGCCCGATAGGTTGTTCAAATACCGTTATAAAAGAGATGTATGACTATCATAAAATTGATATTCCAAAAGATATAGCAGGAATGATGATGTGTGCCATACTCAGCGATACCGTGATCTTTAAATCTCCTACATGCACAAAAATTGATACAAAAGCAGTTAAAGAGCTCTCTCAGATATGCGGTATTGAAGATTATAAAGCTCTTGCGATGGAGATGTTTATAGCAAAATCAGCTATAGAAGGTGCGACTGCCAGAGATCTAAATACAAGAGACTATAAAGCTTTTGATATGAACGGTACCAAAGTTGGAATAGGGCAGTTGGAGATGGTAGATATATCCGTATTAAACGACAGAATCGGAGATCTTTTTACAGATATGAAGCTTATGAAGCAAGAAGACGGTCTGCATACTATCATAATCCTCTTGACAGATATTATGAAAGAGGGCTCACAGCTTTTAGTTCTCAGCGATGATGCAAGCAAGGTCGAAAAAGCATTCAATACGAAGCTTCAGGATAACCAGGCTTGGCTAGACGGTGTTCTTAGCCGTAAAAAACAGGTTATACCGTTTTTACAGCCGCAGTTTTAATTCTTTTGAGTTAAAGACCCTCTGCTTCAGAGGGTTTTGCAAAATAGAAGCCTTGGAAGAAGTCACACCCCATCTCTTTTAAAAGTTCAAACTGCTCTTTGCTTTCTACGCCTTCTGCTATTACTTCAAAGTTGAACTCTTTACCCATTAAAATAATTGTCTTGACTATCGTTTTGTCATATTGGAATATCAGGTTCCAAAATCATCAATGAAAAATGATACGCCAAAAGAGTTTAACTTTTCGATTTTTTTCATTGTTTGCCAGTGATGAAAGCATATGTACTGTATTTTCAATAACAAAACTGTCAATTTCTTTAATAGCTCCAGACTCTTCCGCCAGCGGAATGAATTCTGCAGGAGATATTATGCTTTATGCTTTTTTTTGTTTTGAGACTTAAAAATTTACTGAATTATAAACTGATTAAAATAAACCTCTTCGATTTCGCATGTACTCAGGTTTTTGTTTAGAGTCTCTTTTAGTTTCTCTCTCATCTTCTCGTTGTTCGCGTTTGCCGTAGAGTATCCAAGCATCGTGTTTATAGTGGCATCTCTTAGGATTACGCCTTTTTTAATAATCTCCTGTTTTATCTCATCGTTATTGTTAAACCAAGAGTTTTCATCCTTTACGGGTTTGTACTTTATGGAGATGTTTGCAATAAGTTTTCTATCGCCTGAGATATTAAAGACAAAGTCACCGAGATTTGCTTTTGAATCGTTGCTGATAGAGACCATCATGCCGTTGCTTAGCCCTGAGAGTATCGTGCGGTTATACATAGCATCTCTTGGAGACTTGCCGGCGACATCATACTTTTTAAGTTTTGTAAAGTCTGAACTTAAAACTCCTAAAATCAGGAATAAAACAACGATAAGTGAGAGTACGATAATGATTGCGTTTTTAATTATTTTTATTCTATCTATCTCTATTTTCATATCCACACTTTATCTATAATCTCTAAATTTAAATATATTGAGTACTATTATACAAATAAAAGATTAAAATATGATTTTTCATCTTTAAGGGCGCAAATTGAGCAGAAGAAACAAAACAAAAGATACAAAGAGAGATACGCTAATATTTACCCAAAGTGATTTTCTTCCAACAACAAAAGAGGAGATGGACGCGAAAGGGTGGGATCAATGCGACATTATTTTAGTCAGCGGCGATGCATACATTGACTCTCCCTACATAGGCGTTGCCATGGTCGGGCGGATGCTTGAGAGAATGGGGTATCGTGTCGGGATGATAGGTCAGCCTGAAATCAACAGCGATATTGATATAAAGCGCTTAGGCGAGCCTCGTCTCTACTGGGGAGTGAGTGGCGGCAGCGTTGACAGTATGGTCTCAAACTATACTGCGACAAAGAAGTTTAGAAGTACGGATGATTACACTCCGGGCGGAAAAAACGACAAAAGACCCGACCGCGCGCTTAGTGTTTACTGCAACCTGATCAGAAGATATTTTAAAAATACAGTACCGCTTGTTCTGGGCGGTATTGAGGCAAGTCTGCGAAGAGTAACACACTATGACTACTGGTCTGATAAGCTCAAAAAGCCGATCTTATTTGACTCTAAAGCGGACATATTGGTTTACGGAATGGGCGAGATAGCAATAGAGCAGTTGACACGCGCTTTGGATGAGGAAAGAGACTACAGAGATATCCGCGGACTTTGCTACATCTCAAAAGAGCCTGTGTATGAGTATATACAGCTCCCTTCGCATCAGGAGTGTCTGTATGATAAAGAGAAATATATAGACCTATTTGATGATTTTTATGACAATAACGACCCAATAAGCGCAAAAGGTCTTTGCCAGCCGGTAGACACACGTTTTTTAATCCAAAATCCGCCGTGTGATTATCTCAACCAGGCAGAGATGGATGCAAACGCAAATCTTCCTTTCACAAGAGAGCTTCATCCATACTACGCAAAAGATGGCAAGGTAAAATGTCTTGAGACTATTAAGTTTTCGATTATGACGCATCAAGGGTGTTGGGGAGAGTGCAATTTCTGCGCTATCGGAGTTCATCAGGGAAGAACCATAAGAACCAGAACCGAAGAGAATATTTTGCAAGAGGCCAAATATTTCAACAAATATAAAGACTACAAAGGAATAATAGCCGACGTCGGCGGTCCGACAGCCAATATGTACGGATATGAATGCGACAAAAAGCTAAAAAAAGGGACGTGTGACGACATCAGATGTGTGGATGCCGATAGACTCTGTAAGGTTATGCATGTAGACCACGGTAGAAACCTAAGCCTGCTTAGAAAAATAAGAGAGGTAGAGGGTGTAAGAAAAGCGTTCATCGCCTCAGGCGTGCGTTACGATTTGATCACGGCGGATAAAAAGCATGGATATTCATACCTAAAAGAGATGGTTAAACACCATATTTCAGGACAGCTTAAAGTCGCTCCCGAACATACGCAGCAGCATGTACTTGAGCTTATGGGAAAACCGGGAAAAGAGACATTGGTCGAGTTTAAAAAGATGTATGACCAGCTAAACAAGGAAGAGGGCAAAAAGCAGTTCTTAACCTACTATCTTATCGCCGCTCACCCAGGATGCGAAGAGAAAGATATGCATGAGCTAAAGCGCTTTACTACCGAAGAGCTAAAGATGAACCCTGAACAGGCGCAAGTCTTTACTCCAACCCCGGGAACATACTCTGCGGTGATGTATTACACCGAGATGGACCCAAAAACACGCAAAAAGATATTTGTCGAAAAAGATACCAAAAGAAAAGAGAAACAGAAGAGAATAGTAGTCGAGAAAGAGTGTTTTAAAACAGGATTTGCATCATAAAAATTTAAAAAATCTACATCCAATAAGATTTAATGCAAAAAATGTTCCAACTCTTACATCTATTTCAGTTTTATTTCTCTACAATATGCAAAAATATGCAAACGGTGTTTTATGAGAGTAGATAAGTTTTTAAATTCTGTAAATATTACAAAAAGACGCTCCGTATCTCAGGATATGATAGCAAACGGGGTCGTGCTGATAAATGACGTTGTGGCAAAGGCGAGTAAAAACGTTGCCGTTGGAGATGTTATAACCATAAACTATTTGAACTCCGTAAAAAAGTATAAAGTGTTACGTATCCCAGAGACAAAATCAACGCCAAAAAGCCTTCAGGAAGAGTATATAAAGGAGATTTCATGAACTACGAAGAGGCAAAAAAACTTTTCACCTCACTTTTTTTGCATGAGATGAGCGATGAGCAGATGAGAGAGTTTCTCTTAAGTGTAAAGCTTGATGAAAATACGGAGGTTCAAACAATTGCCGCTGCCGCGGAAGTTATGCGCTCTTTTGCGATTAATCTGCCGATATCTGATGATCTGCGCTCAAAGGTTATCGATATAGTAGGCACGGGCGGAGACAAGATAGGAAGTTTCAATATCTCATCAACCGTAGCGATTGTAACCGCTTCATGCGGGAGTATGGTCGCAAAGCACGGAAGCCGTTCGGTCACTTCAAAATCGGGAAGTGCGGATATGTTTGAAGAGCTTGGTGTAAGGCTTGATCTGGATATAGCTCAGAGTGCAAAGCTTCTTGAGGAGAGCGGTTTTACCTTTATGTTCGCTGGGAACCATCATCCAGCCATGAAGTTTATTATGCCTGTCAGAAAAAGTATTCCGGATAAGACTATTTTCAATATCTTGGGTCCACTTACGAACCCTGCAGGAGCGAAAAAGTCGCTTTTGGGAGTATTTCACAAATCTTTTGTTCCGAAAATAGCCGAGGCGTTAAAAATTAACGGCTCTGTTTCGACAATGGTAGTGAGCTCGCAGGAGGGGATGGATGAGATAAGCATCAGCGACATTACTTACGCCTCACGTCTAAAAGACGGCAAGCTCAGCGAGTTTGTAATAGACCCGCAGGAGTATGGTATAAAAAGAGCTCCTTTGAGTGCTATAGTGGGAGGAGATGCAAAAGCAAACGCACATATTTTATATAATATTCTTGACTCTAAAGCAACGGATGCGCAAAGGGACATAGTGCTTATTAATGCTGCAACAGCATTGATGGTTGACGGCTTGGCGCGCGATATACAAGATGGTCTGGAGATGGCACGAGAAACTATAGAAACATCAAAAGCCAAAGAAAAACTCAAACAAATCATTGAAATATCAAATAAATTATGAGAAAATATCTACTTTCTTTAGAAGAGCTTGACACTTTGGTTAAGGATGTCGTTGAAAACTTTAGAAGCGGTGTAGTAATCCTACGCGGAGATCTGGCAGCAGGAAAGACCACTTTTGTAAAAAGAGCGGTTAAGTTTCTGGGTATAGAGGATGAAGTTACATCGCCTACATTTTCTCTGCAGCACTGTTACGGGGATAGGGTTTTTCACTATGACATATACAATCATGGGCTTGAACACTTTATCTCTTTGGGAATGCTTGAGGAGCTTGAGAGAGATGGACTTCATTTTGTGGAGTGGGGCGATGATGAGCTCGAAGAGATATTAAACTCTGCCGAGATCAACAATATGACTATATTTATAGAAAAAATTTCTGATAATAAAAGAGAGTACAGAGTATGCATACATTAAAAGCGGTAGACTTAAAAAAGAAGATAAAAGACCTTGAGATTGTAAAGGGAGTTAGCCTTGAGGTTAGAAGCGGTGAAGTTGTAGGACTTTTAGGACCAAACGGAGCGGGAAAGACAACAACTTTCTATATGATCTGCGGTCTTGTAGAAGCGAGCGGCGGAGAGGTGTTTTTCGATGATGAGAACCTTTCAGGCAAGCCGCTTCATCAAAGAGCTCTAAAGGGCATAGGCTATCTTCCGCAGGAAGCTTCTATATTTAAAGATCTAAGCGTTGAGGACAATCTTCTCATTGCCGCAGAGGTAAAGATAAAAGATAAAAAAGCCCAAGAAGAGAGAATACTCGAGCTTCTCGATATGTTTAATATCGAGCCTATCCGCTATAGAAAGGGTATAAGTCTGAGCGGCGGTGAGAGACGACGTGTAGAGATAGCCAGAGCTTTGGTAAACTCTCCGAAGTTCTTGCTTTTGGATGAGCCTTTCGCAGGTGTTGACCCAATAGCCGTTATGGATATTCAGACAGTTATAAAACAGCTTGCATCTTATGGGATAGGCGTACTTATTACCGATCATAACGTACGTGAGACCTTGGACGTCTGTGATAGGGCTTACGTCATAAAATCAGGCTCTCTCTTGGCAAGTGGAACAAGTGCAGAGATAGGGCAGAATGCAGATGTGCGTAAACACTACTTGGGCGAGGAGTTTAAGCTTTAAGAGGCTTAATATAATATGGCGGCTCTAAGACAGACACATAGCGTAGAGAACAAGCATAAGCTCTCAAACACTCTACGTAATTGGCTTCCGATATTGCACTCTAGCCTTAGTGATTTGGGCGAAGCGATGGCACCGTTTGTCGAGTCAAACCCAGTTGTCGAAGTATCAAGCGGCTATGAGGAGGATTTTGAGAAAAGAATTCCAAAAAAAATCATAAACTCCTCTATAACCAACTCAAGAACTGAACAGATAGAGGCTTTGACTATTCAGAGCCGCTCACTTTTTGACGTTTTAGACGAGCAGTTGGGAGCTCCTCTTTTCCCTACGCCAATCTCTCAAAAAATAGCATCTTTTGTTGTCGCAAATCTTGATGAAAACGGCTACTATGAAGGTGACAGCGAAGAGTTTTGCCAAAAAAACGGCATAGAGATGGCGGAGTTTGAAAAAATACGTTTGCGTTTTGCACATGTGGAGCCTGTGGGAATTGCTGCAAAAAATCTCTCCGAATCATTTCTGTTTCAGCTTGACAGCTCAGATGTAAGTAATGAGGCTTACTCTCTTGCGGTAAATGTAATAGAGGATCTTGAGAATATCTATGCATATTCCGATGAGAAGAATTTTCCGGAGGTAATGCGTGTTCTGGGCACTTTTAAAAATCCTCCGGCAATTGAGTACCAGGAGGAGTCATCGCAGATAGTTCCGGACTTGATGATATATTTCAACGAAGACGAGCAGATAGAGGTAAAGCTAAATGATGCCTATTATCCGACGATTAATATTGACACAAACTACGGAGTGGAACACGATTTTATATCTCAAAAGATAAAAGAGGCAAAAAGTCTTGTAGATGCGCTGGATATGAGAAAAGCCACACTCTACAAAGTAGGGCTTATGATTGTAGAGTATCAGTATGAGTTCTTCACTGGCGGCTCTATTATGCCGCTTACTCTTAAGACTTTGGCAGATGAGTTCGGACACAATCCTTCAACAATCTCAAGAGCTATCGCAAACAAATATATTGCTTGTAATAGAGGTGTTTTCGCCATGAAAGAGTTCTTTACGACGGCGATAGATGAAGATGTCTCAAATGCCGCGATTAAAGAGTTTGTTGTGAATCTTGTCAAAAACGAGAACAGAGCCAAACCTCTAAGCGACATGAAACTTTTAGAGCTTATCCAGGAGAAGTTCAAAGTACAGATGGTAAGACGCACTATCGCAAAGTATAGAAAACAGTTAAACATAGCAGGTTCAAGTGAAAGAAAAAAACTCTATCATCTCCATTAAAGAAAAACTCGATTTAGAAGTAGCCAAGCGCAACTGCGAAGATGAAATATGCGAAGAGCGGCTAGACCCGATTATGGTCGCGCATAAGTATAAAGACCCGACGATCTCTCTTATCTGCGCCCTTTTTGCCTACGGAAACGTAAAGCAGATAGTGAAGTTTTTAAATTCGCTTGATTTTTCGCTTCTTGCCAAAAGTGATGATGAGATAATAGAAGGAGTTAAAAACCACTATTACAGATTTCAAAAAAGCGATGATGTAGCTGCTCTATTTATCGCTCTAAAACGCCTGAACGAAAACAGCACGTTAGAAGAGGTGTTTAAAAGGGGATACCTCAAAAACAGAAGTACCGTAGACGGGATAAATGAGCTTATTAAAACTCTGCAGGAGGCGTATCCGTTTGATACTATGGGTTACAATTTTTTAATTTCACAGGTCACTCTAAAAACAAAGGGAGCAGGTGCGTTGAAGCGCTGGATGATGTATCTTAGATGGATGGTAAGAGAAGATAATATAGATATGGGTTTGTGGAGTGGAGTTGATAAGAGTGATTTGATAATCCCGCTTGATACACATACTTTTAATGTTTCCAAAAAACTCGGGCTTTTGGATAGAAAAAGTTATGATCTGCAAGCCGCTATCGAGCTTACGGCCAAATTAAAAGAGTTTGACAAAGAGGATCCTCTAAAATACGATTTCGCACTCTACCGAATCGGTCAGGAGAAGCTCTCGCTGGTGTGAGAAAGCTTCTCTCTCATTATAAAAAGAGCAATCGCCAAAATAACGGCGGATATTGAAGCGGCGAGAAACAGAAGATTGCTTCCAAAATTATCCCATACCCATCCGGCAATACTTAAAGAGGCAAGCGTTGCAAAACCAACAGAGGTGTAGTAAACACCGTATGCCGTCGCTTTTAAGTCATGTGGCGCAGTGTCGGAGATAATGGCTTTTGCCAAAGAGTTAAATCCACCTGCAAAAAAACCATATATGGCAAAACCAAGCCATGCCCCAAAAGTACCGAGCGTTGTCATCGCCAATGCGCCAAGGCCAAAAGCAAGGTATATAAACGAAAGCAGAGCTGCTTTTCCGAATCTGTCAGCTAGTTTGCCAATCGGAATCGCAAAAAATGCCTGTGTGAGGTTGTAGATGGCGTATGCAAGAGGTATTACGGCCAGAGCTAGGCCGTTGTCGGAGGCTTTTAATATCATAAATGAGTAGTTCATGGCAAAAATACTAAAGAGCGTTTGAAATCCAACCAGCCAGTAAAACTGCATCGGAAGTGCGTTTGGGCGGAAACGCTTTGCTGGAGCAGGAGTAAAAGGAACATCCGTGATTATAAAGATGAGAATAAGCATGGATATGATACCGGGAATGATGCTTAGTGCGAAGATGATGCGAAACGACTCTTCACTTTCTCCAAGCCACCATAAAAGAGCAAACGCGCTTAAAGAACCGACCAGTGCGCCGGCGCCGTCCATCATCTTATGAAAACCAAAAACAAAACCGCTTGAACCTTTTGGAGTAGAGGCGCTGATTAGCGCATCACGTGGTGCTACGCGAATGCCCTTTGCAAGGCGGTCGCCTATGCGGATGCTCATAATCATGGTCGCACTTTGGGCAAAAAAAGCAAGAGGTTTTATTAGGTTCGATAGGCCGTATCCAAATACTACGATGCCTTTTCTTTTTCCAAGCCTGTCGGAGTAGAAGCCCGAGAGGGCAATAAGCAGAGCAACGGAGAGTTCGGCCAAACCCTCGATAATGCCGATCTGAGTTTTAGTAGCATGTAAAAAACGCTCTAGAAAAATAGGCAGTAAAGGAAGGATCATCTCAGTGGAAAAATCGGTAAAAAAGCTGTTTGCTCCAAGTCCGATAATGTTTCTGTTAAACGGCGGTTTTTTCATATCTGTTTCTTGGCATATTGGATTTAATATTATACAAGAATTATCAATACCTTGATTATGGCTATTTAGGGATTAGTTTGCTATAATCCATAACTATTTTTCCAAAAGGTTTTATAATGGAGTGCGAATTCCCTACAGTAAATTCAAACAAACAAGAGATAAAAGAGATATTTGATATTACAAAAACTATAGCAGTTATCGGGCTCTCTCCAGATGAGTCAAAGGCAAGTAATAGAGTTGCAAAGTACCTAAAAGAGCAGGGATATAAAATCGTTCCTATCTATCCTAAAGAGGAGACGATACTTGGCGAGAAAGTCTACCGCTCGCTTGCAGAGGTTCCGTTTCAGATAGATATGGTTGATATTTTCAGAAAACCCAAAGAGCTTGACAATGTAGCGGATGCATGCATAAAAAGAGGCGATGTTAAAGTGTTTTGGGCGCAAAAAGAGATAGTGAACAATGAAGCTGCTGCTCGTGCCAAAGCTGCAGGTATGAGAGTTGTTCAAAATATGTGCACGATGGTAGAACATCGCAATCTGCAAGAGGGGGAGTAGTTGTTTGACGTAAAGAAAATCTATGAAGCAAGAGAACGCATAAAAGATGTCGTTGTAGATACACCGCTATCATATGCTCCTCATCTTAGCGACAACTCAGGATGCCAGGTCTACTTAAAAAAAGAGAACCTACAGGTTACGGGCGCGTTTAAGATAAGAGGTGCATACAATAAGATAGCAACACTTGGTAATGCACAAAGAGAGTGCGGAGTTATAGCAGCAAGTGCTGGAAACCACGCTCAGGGAGTTGCTCTCTCTGCTTCAAAATTCGGCATTAAAGCTGTGATAGTCATGCCTGAATCAACACCTCTTACTAAAATAAACGGTGTAAAAAATTACGGTGCAGAGGTTATCTTGCACGGAACAAATTATGATGAAGCGTATGCTTATGCGATTGAACACGCTAAGAAGAACTCTTTGACCTTTATTCATCCTTTTGAGGACGAGGAAGTTATAGCAGGACAAGGAACGCTTGCACTTGATATTTTGGATAAGTGTCAAGATCTAGATGCAGTGGTCATTCCGGTAGGCGGCGGCGGGCTTATATCTGGTATGGCAGCTGCGATTAAGAGTGTAAATCCAAAAATAGAGGTCATCGGTGTAAGCGCAAAAGGCGCTCCTGCGCTTAAAAACTCTTTTGATCTTAAAAAAGCCGTAGACAGCCTTAGTGTAAGAACTATTGCAGACGGAATTGCGGTTCGTGACACATCGCCTATCACTCTAGGTTATATGCTTGAGAGCGTAGACAGATTTATAAGCGTGGATGACGAAGAGATTGCCAGCGCTATCCTCTTTTTACTTGAGAAGCAAAAACTTGTGGTTGAGGGTGCTGGAGCGGTAGGTGTCGCAGCACTTCTGCATGACAAATTAGAACACTTAAGAGGCAAAAAAGTAGCACTGGTGCTTAGCGGCGGGAATATGGATGTGACGCTCCTCTCCGTCATAATTGAAAAAGGTCTTTTAAAATCCGGCAGAAAGATGAAGCTCACTGTCACTTTGGTGGATAAACCAGGCTCTTTGATGCGTTTTACGCAGATACTTCAAGAGCTTAACGCAAATATTGTCCATATTGCCTATGACAGAACTTCAATATCGCTTGATTACGGTGACGCAAACGTTACGGTTCATGTTGAAACTAAGGGCGAAGAGCATCAAAATATGATATATAAAGTGCTAAAAGAAGAAAACTACATAAGAGATTAAGCAAATAATGAAGCCGATAAAAAAAAGCAGTTTTAGCACAGCGGTAATATATACACGGATATTGGATGCTAAAACGCTTTTAGCGGTTGATGCCCTTACGACCATAAGCTATTTGGACATAGAAAATCTAAAGCTTATAGATGAGCTGAAAATTAATGTTGAACACTTAAGACACGGCTCAAAGGTAGTCTCATTCAGCAGTGACGGAAAATATTTTGCTTTGATCGACAAAGAGTATAAAAAATCGATGCTCTATGAGACAAAAGGCAAAAAACTTCTCACTGTTGTCGATAGGCATCAAGGAGAGGTCTCATGCGTTGCGATCGAGCCGCAGGGAAGATATATGTTCTCTTGCGGTGATGACGGTATTACATACGGCATTGATATCAAGAGCGCCCAGCTTTCATTTACGCTCCCGCCTCATAAAGATTTTGTAACCGATATAGCGTTTACAGAAGACGGCAAATGGGCTGCAACTTCAAGTTACGATAAAAACATCTCGTTGTACAACTTGGCTATGATGACTCCTAAGGGTAAGTTAAAAGCTCACTCAGCACCCGTTATAAAGGTTTGTTTTTTAGAAGACGGCAGGCTTTTCAGTCTTGATAAAAAGAGCGGTGCGATAGTCTGGGATATAAACTCTGCAAAAGTCATAACAAGACTAAAAGGAATACATGACGAAGTGATCTCTCTGTGTGTTGGGAGCAAAAACAGGTTTCTTTTTTTAGGGACAAAGCTTGGATATCTTCTTGTGTATGATTTATCGAATTATGAACAGATATCCAAGAAGTATATAAAACTCTCCGATACTATTTCCTCTTTGAATTTTGACGAAAAGAGAGAAGAATTGATTGTAGCAAGCGCAAACGGTGAACTGCTTGTTTACGATATATTTGAGCAGGAGGAGCATCTGCGTGAACTGTTGGAGCAGAAAAAGTATGCCAATATTTCAAACTGCATAAAATCCAATCCTATTTTGGTATATACGAAGCCTTACAGAACTTTTGAGACGCTATGGGAGAAGACTCTTCAAAGAGCGAAGCTACTTTTGGAAAACTCTGAAAAGGCAAAGGCAGAAGGGCTCTTCAAGGATTTTTTGGTTATTGCGTCTAAAAAACAGCAGATGCAAAAACTTATCTCTGAGTACTCTGAATATGAGAAGTTTCTTTCATACGTAAAAGCACAAAAACTCTCTCTTGCCTACTCTTTGGTAAATCTTCATCCTCTCTATAAGGAGACTAAGGTCTATAAGTCGATGGAGGCTCAGTGGGAGAAAGATTTTGCTCTTGCAAAAAAGTATATGCTGGATCAAAAGTTAAGCCACAAAGTTCAGGAGATACTAGCGCCTTACAGGGGTATTAGCGAAAAAACTGTTTTGATTCAGGAGCTTATACAAAATATCAATATATACAAGAGATTTAGAGAAGCGATAACCCATAAAAAATTCAAACTCGCTTTTGAGATAGTAAAACAGGCCGAGTCTTTAAAAGAGTATCCTGAATATAGAGCTCTTGTAAACTACTCAGACAGTCTGTACATGAAAGCACAGGTAATGTTGGGCAATGGCGACTCAAACTCAGCGCTTCAGATCTTTCGTATTTTACTGGATTTCGATGATTTTAGAGACGAGGCAAAAGAGAGTATTGCTCAAATAGAGGCAAAACGAAAGTTTTTCAGTGCTGTAAAAGAGGGAAATATCGCTTTAGCCTATACTATTATGGACGAATTTGAGACTCTAAAAGAGAGTCAGGACGGAAAAGTTCTTAATGAACAGTGGGAAGAAGATATTGAAAGATCAAAAGATTTTGCTCTTTATGCGGATATAAACGGGGCAAAAGGAATATTGGCTAAATATATGAATATAAAGTCCAAAAGCCAATAGATAGCAAATGTTTTTTCTAAGGCGCATATAACTCAACTCTATAGAGCGCTTGATGAAGACAGAGATCAAAAAAGTATAGAAAACGGGATAAAGAACTACATACTATATTACGGCTTGACAAAGCGCATAGAAGGCTATTTTGAGGATTTTAAAGTCAAGTTTGCACATAGCAAGATGAATATAAATTCTCAAAAACAGGGATCCATAGATAGCTGGAGACCATCTATGATAGTCAACTCAATTTTATAGTCAAACTGCACAAAATCATCAATTGAAAATATAGCTGTTATAATAAAATATGTTACAATTCGTACAAGCAAGATAAGTTTTTCTAATTTATTTGCTAAATAAGACAAAAACTATCCTTAGTTTTGTTATTATTTTATCACATTTATATTTTCGGTCATATTCATATTATGATTGGATATATAAGTATGAATCTTTTTATAAAGGAGTTTGCATATGAAAAAAGTTATCTCAGTGATTTTTGTGATGATGAGTATGACAATCGCTCTAAGTGCAGCTCAGAATGCTAACGATGATAAGTCGGTTATCAGAGGTGAGCAACCTCACCCCGATAAAGGTATCTTGTACTAACAAGATTGGCATGTGCGCCGGCTCTTTAAGTTGATTGTAGGAGAGAAACTTTTAGAGCCATAGCATGAAACATGATTTTTCTAAAATTTAACTGTTGCAATTAGACGGATAGCATCGTTCTTGAAGTCTGTTGCTGCTGTTTTATAATCAACATCCTGATGAACATATATCCCCGTTAAATTTACATACTGACCGATTTTAGCACTGGCAATCAGGTCAAATTCCATTCCTTCGCTTGAAGTCTGATCTATATTTTGAAGTGAAGCTGTAAGTTTTAATCCGTCAAACTTGTAACTTGCCGCAGCTCTTATAGCATCTGTATCACGTGTACCTACTGCAGCACCGTCTTGAAAAACCGACTGCGTGTATACTTTAGATTTATCACCTGTTGCAGCATTCGCGATTGTAGCTGTTCCTGCTTCGCCTGTTGCAGTTGTAGAACAAGAGATGTCTGCACTGAATTTGTCTATACTGTATCCGACTTTTGCAGCAGTTATCATTGCATCGTCAATTCCAGAAGCAGCTAGATTTATTCCTGCATTTTGAATTCCGAAAAATAGACCAGAATTTTTATATTCTGCATCTGCCCAGTATGCAGTAAATGTAGAGTTTACGTTGTAATACCATAGATTTACAGCCAAGTTCTCAACAGGAGGTTTGATCATAGCACCAAATGCGTAAGCTCCTCTTTTTCCGTCAGTCATAACATCATTGACCGAGTCATAGCTGCTTCCAAAGCCGTAAAAGCTTCCGTTATGCATTGTAGTACTTGGGAAACCTGTTGCAGTGGCATTGCCCGCGCTTGCTCCACCGTTGTGCTGGTGAACGTATCCGGCAACAAGTGTTGTGTAAGGAATGTCACTATTTATCAAAACAGCCGCGTCAAATGTATTGTACGATGCATTCCATCTCTCTGTAAAAAGTAGTGGCGTATTTAATGCCTGACGACCGATAATTACTGAAGTATTCGCAATTTTATAGTCAAGGTTAGCTTCGCTTAACCAGATCTGTGTTCTGTAGTAGTTATCACCGTTTTCACGACCTGCACCTGCAGATGAGATGTCTTTTACAAAACTTTGCTCCAACCCTAGACTGTCAAGCCCGATAACGCTTGCTTTACCCTTTAAGCCATCAAGAAGATCAGCACTCACTCCCAGCTCTACAGCTGCCACCCCGACACTGCTCTCTTGTTGAAAAAAATCATTTGAAGTAGTGTCTTTAACCGTTGTTTGGTACCAGTACTTCGCGCCCCCGCTTACCTTTACGTTTTCAACTCCGTATGCCGACGCTGCTAACATTAAAGCAAGAAGAGGAGCTGTTGTTTTTGATATTAACATCCTAAATCCTTTTTATTAGATTTTAAAAGTATAGGAGCATAGTGTCAATTTTTGTTTGACAAAGTCTTTACAATATCTTTACAAATTTGTTTTAAGATGTTAATTTTGTTACAATTTTATCACAAAATGAAAATATATAGGCTAAAACTGTGTGATTTTTTTATGTCATACATTTAAACTCAGATATAGCTCATTTTATATATAATTGGCGAATTTTTTAATATAGGAGACTTTTCATGCAAATAAGTGGCGCTCAGATGGTCATTGAAGCTTTAATTGCAGAGGGTGTAGAGAAGGTATTCGGCTACCCCGGCGGAGCAATTATGAATGTCTACGATGAGATTTACAAGCAGGATAAATTTGAACATATTTTGACTAGACATGAGCAAGCTGCCGTGCATGCAGCAGAGGGCTATTCAAAAGCCAGCGGAAAAGTCGGTGTTGCAATGATTACGAGCGGACCTGGGTTTACAAATGCGGTAACAGGACTTGCAGATGCATATATGGATTCTATTCCATTGGTAGTAATAAGCGGGCAGGTTCCTATGAGCCTTATCGGAACCGATGCATTTCAAGAGATAGATGCTGTCGGAATAAGCCGCTCATGTACAAAGCACAACTATCTAGTTACAGATGCAACGGAACTTCCGCGCATACTAAAAGAGGCTTTTTATATTGCCGCAAGCGGTCGTCCTGGTCCTGTTCATGTTGATATCCCAAAAGATGTAACAGCGCAGATTGCAAAGTTTGACTACTCTTTGGAGCTTGATCTAGAGACTTATAAGCCTCATACAAAAGGAAACCCTCGTCAGATCAAAAAAGCTATGGAGGCTATCGCAAAAGCAAAAAGACCTCTTTTTTACCTAGGCGGAGGTATCATAAACTCAAATGCGGCTTACGAAGTAAGAGAGTTGGTACATGCAACTGGAATTCCTGCCGTTGAGACATTTATGGCAAGAGGTACTCTTAGCCATGACGACGAATACCTGATCTCTATGCTAGGTATGCATGGTTCTTATGCTGCAAATATGGCTATGAGCGAAACAGACTTGGTTATAGGACTGGGTGCAAGATTTGATGATCGCGTAACTGGAAAATTATCCGAGTTTGCAAAAAATGCAGGAGTTATTCATGTTGATATTGACCCAGCGAGTATCTCCAAGCTTGTAAATGCGGACTATCCGATAGTAGGAGATGTTAAGAACGTTGTAGAGGAGATGTTAAAGCTCTCAACAAGTATTAATCCTGCAAAGTATGCATCTTGGAGAGAGATAATCAATAACTTTGATACGCTTCATCCGCTTACATACCATGAAGATTCACAGAGATTAAAACCGCAATGGGTAATACAGAGAGTCGGAGAACTTTTAGGCGACGATGCAAATGTTTCAACAGATGTCGGACAGCATCAGATGTGGGCCGCACAGTTCTATCCGTTTACTCGTCCGCGTCAATGGATAAGCTCCGGAGGTCTTGGAACGATGGGATTTGGTTTTCCTGCAGCCATGGGTGTAAAGGCGGCATCACCGGATAAAGTAAGTATAAACTTTACGGGAGACGGTTCTATCCTTATGAATTGTCAAGAGCTTATGACTGCGGTTGAGAAGAAGCTGCCGGTTATAAACATTATACTTAATAACAATTATCTTGGTATGGTTCGTCAGTGGCAGACGCTATTTTATGAAAAGAGACACAGTGAGACCGACCTTAGTATTCAGCCTGACTTTGTCAAGCTTGCAGAAGCGTTTGGCGGGATAGGTTATAGAGTTACGACCAAAGAAGAGTTTGATGCAGCACTTAAAGATGCGGTGGAGAAAAATATAGTTGCTTTTATAGATGTCGTGGTAGAGAGATTAGAGAACGTTATGCCGATGGTTCCTGCCGGAGGCTCGCTCTTTAACATGATGCTATTAGAGAAAAAGGAGAAAAAATAATGGAAAAAAGTGAAAGAAGAGTTATTTCTGTTATTGTTGTAAATGAAGCGAGCGTACTTTCTCGTATTACAGACCTTTTCTCTGGACGCGGATATAATATTACGTCGCTGACCGTAGCTCCTATTCCGGATACTAAGTACTCTAGGCTTACTATTGTTACATCCGGTTCAGTAAGAGTCATAGAGCAGATTACAAAACAGCTTCACAAGCTTATACCGGTTTTAAGGGTTTATGAACACGCTGATCTGGTTGAAAAAGAGATGGCGCTTATTAAGTTTCCGGTCTCTGAAAACATTACGGACATAAGTACGCTTTGCGCAGCATATAACGGAAAGATCGTTAACGTAGGAGAAAATGTGATTATAGTAATGGTCGCAGATGAGCCAAAAAGAGTTGACAACTTTTTAAAAATAATCAACAAGTACAATCCAAAAGAGATTGTAAGAAGCGGTGCCGTAGCACTAGAGAGATAGGTTTAAGTGCTTTTTAGCGATGTTGCTTCACATCTAAAACTTAAGCTTGTAGGAGAAGATATAGAGATAGATTCTATGAATGAGTTGTCTCTATCTTCACCCCTGCAATTGGCATTTGCAGTTCATAAAAGATATGCAGATGAGTTAAAGTCCTCAAAGGCAAAAGCCTTTTTAATCACAAATACGCTTATTGAGCATCTTCCTGAGAATTCATCTTATATTGTTTGTGAAGACGTCTCCATCTCTATGGCAGAGGCTACCAAGCTTTTTTATAAAAAACCTGTTGAGCCCCAGCTTGGCGATGCCGTTATAGGTAAAGAGTGCTATATAGATCCAATGGCAAGAATTGAAAAAGGTGCAGTTGTCGGTTCAAATGTGACCATAATGGCAGGTGCATATATAGGTACAAATGTTACGATCGGTGATAATACTATTATATATCCAAATGTCACCGTCTACAGAGACAGTGTAGTGGGCAATAATTGTATTATTCATGCAGGAACGGTTATCGGGGCTGACGGCTTTGGTTTCTCGCATACAAAAGATGGCAAACATATAAAGATATATCAAAATGGAAATGTTATAATAGAAGATGATGTAGAAATCGGTGCAAATTGTGCGATAGACAGAGCTGTTTTTAACTCTACAATCATTAGAGGCGGCACAAAACTGGATAATTTTATTCATATCGCTCACAATTGCGATATCGGTGAGTACTCTATTTTTGTAGCACAAACCGGGGTCGGCGGCTCTACAAAGCTCGGCCGTAACTGTGTTGTAAGTGGACAGAGCGCTTTTAGTGATCATCTAACTATTGCACCGTTTTCAACCTTTACGGCAAGAAGCGGCGTGACAAAGAGTATAAGTGAGAGCGGGGGAGTTTACAGCGGATTCCCTCTTATGAATCACAGAGATTGGAAAAGGCTTCAAGTAAGGATAGCGAAGTTAAACGAGTAGGAGAAACAATGGATTTAAAAGAGATTGCAGAGATTTTAAAGTGTGATTTTAGCGGCGAAAACTTTGAAATAACAAAGATGAATACAGTTCGGGATGCTACAAAAAGCGAGCTCTCTTTTGTCGCAAATTCAAAATATATAAAAGATATACAAAACTCAAGCGCTGGCGCAATAATAGTCGACAGCTCTACAAAAGATTTTGTACCCAAAGGGTGTGTTGCATTAGTCGTTGAACATCCGTACTGGGAGATGGCTACCATTTCAAAATATTTTGCACCTCCTATTGAAGATGCAACTTTGGCTGAGCCTAAAATCGGCAAAGGCACTACGGTATCTCCAAAAGCAGAGATAGCAAACGGCGCTGTTATCGGTGAAAACTGCACGATTATGGCACATGTTTATATAGGTGCGAATGCGGTTATAGGCGATAATACTGTTATTTATCCGAGCGTAACTATATATAGAGACTGCAAGGTAGGAAGCAAGTGCATAATACACGCTAATTCTACTATAGGAAGCGACGGGTTCGGCTTTGCGACAAACAAGATGGGCGAGCATAAAAAGATATATCAAAACGGCAATGTCGTTATAGAAGATGACGTTGAGATAGGCAGCTCAACTACGATAGACAGAGCAGTTTTTGGAACAACTCTCATAAAACGCGGTGTTAGAATCGACAATCTTGTTCAAGTAGGACATAACTGTATAATCGGTGAATATTCAGTTCTTGTTGCCCAATCAGGTATCTCAGGTTCTACGACGATGGGACGAAACGTGGTTATGGGTGGGCAGAGTGCTACTGCAGGACATCTCAGCATCGCTCCTTTTACTACTATGGCAGCACGTAGCGGCGTGACCAAGAGCATTGATCAAAGCGGCTTAACGTTTGCTGGATTTCCACTGATGGAACATAGATTATGGTTGAAACTTCAGGGTAAAATTGCTAGACTAATTAAATAACAAACAAAGGATAAGCACATGTCAACAACAATTACGTTAAGCGGAACGAAAAAAGGTGTTATATCGGTTACTAAGATTGATGAGCCGTACGGTGCAGGGAGTGCAAGTGTAGCTAGTATCGGCATATCTCTTGTAGGAAATGCAGACGAGCCTGAGTGGAAGGTACATATTCCGCTTGAAAATATAGATGAAGTCATAGAGGCTCTCAAAGAGTTAAAATAGTGACAAACAATGGAGTGTAGTTGAAAAAGAAATTTTTTACTCTTCTTTTCTTCTCTGCACTTCTGCTGGCAGAATCCCCGCTACTTTTTTTTAGTCAAAATAAAAAAATATCATCCAGAGAGCTTTATGATGCTCTAGAACTTTATAAACCCTATTTTTTTGAATTTTATGCAGATGAGCCTGCGATAGAGATAAAAGAGATAGATTTGAGTATTGAAGCGCTTAAAGATTACTACAGATCAAAAGGGTTTTATCACACAGAGCTATCATACACTAGCGATAAAGACTCAATAACTATCATTATCAAAGAAAATGAACCGATAATCGTTAAAACTGTTACATACTCTGCAGGACTAAATATAAGCAAGCAGATAGCACTTAAAGAGGGCGATATTTTTGATGCCGATAAATTTATACAGAGCAAGAAAGATATAAAGATTCTCTATGCCCAGAGCAGTTTTTGTAAAGCGGAACTGGATGCAAAAGCGTGGATAGACATAGAGAATAATCTTGCATATTTAAGCTATAAAGTTCTGCAAAATGATAGATGTTACTTTGGCGATATAGAGATAAAACCATCCAAAAACATCGATACTGAGATACTTGAGTCTCTTTTGTATATGCAAGAGGGTGAATCTTTCTCTTCAAATAAGATTGCTATGAGTTATGAGAGCCTCTACGGATACGAGGGCATATCAAAAGCTATTATAGATACAAAAGCAAATAGAAACAGCAGGGTTGATGTAGCCGTAAGCATTGCAGAGAATGAAAACCCTCTTCGTTTTCAAGCCGGTGTGGGGGCAAGCAGCGATGAGGGAGCTATGTTTATGCTTGGACTCAAACACAGAAACTTTTTAGGCAACCTTAAGACGATAGGTGTTGAGACAAGAGTTACACAAATAAAGCAGTCTATAAAAGCAAACTTCGATATACCTCTTTTAAATAGAAACTTAGCAGGTATAGAGGCAGGTTATGAGAATGAAGATTTTGTTACTTTTAAAGAGAGCAGACTCTTTACAGAACCTTACTTTTTGCAAAAGAGAACTCCTCACATCTTTAAAGAGAGTCTTCTTTTTGAGAGGTCAAAAACATACGACAGTGATGATTTGATTCTCATCCCAGAGTATACGATATTTTTGATATCTCCTAAACTGGGGTGGAGTTACGATACCAGAGACAAGATACTAGATCCGACAAGCGGGTACTTTATAAACTCGCAAATAATGGGTTCATTAAAGAGTGGCATATCGGATGCCACCTACTATAAGTTTAAGGCGACGGGAGGCTATATTTTACCTCTGTATGACTATACTGCAGGATTTAGAGCGACCTTTGGAACGCTGGATATAAAAGATGGAGATATTCCTCCGTCTTATCGCTTTTTTGCAGGAGGTATGCATAGCAATCGCGCATACGGCTATAGAAAACTGGGTCCGACTGATGTTAGAAATAATCCTGTTGGATCAAATTCTATAGTAGAAGCAACGGCCGAGATACGCTTTGACATCTACAAAAACCTAAGGGGAGTTTTCTTTAGCGACAATACTTTTTTGGGAAACGATAGTATGCCTAGCTACGACAACGGATACTACAGCGCGGGGTTTGGTCTTCGTTATAAAACACCCATCGGTCCTATAGCCATTGATGCAGGTTTTGACATAGAGGATCCCACAAAGCAGTATGCTATCCACTTCCATATCGGAGAGCTGTTTTGATAAAAAGAGTATATGCTTTTTTGC
>JBFEYZ010000007.1:0-23579 GCA_041561855.1 Sulfurimonas sp.
ATTTTATAGTATGCACAGTACAAACTTTATGCATAGTACAAAATGCAAGACGGAGATTATATATGAAATTAAATTAAATTGTCAAGCAATATAATCAATAATGTAATAATTTTCTCACATTTTTATATTTCTTCACACTTTGTTAAAAAATTAACTTGACTTATAGTTTTTATAATTGATATTAAAAATATGTTAGAATTATGCAATTATAAAGTTACTCAAAAACGGTGAAAAAAATGTCAAAGAAACATGTCGGAAAAATTTTAGAACTTTTTATTTCTACAAAAGAGAGTTCCACAAGAGTTAATAAGCCTACTCTAGATCTGGAGCTCCCTGGAGTGGTGGGGGACAAATTTTACCAAAAAGACGACAGCCGCTCTATTTTAATCACATCTGCAGATAGCTACAATTTAATAAAAGAGTATGATATAGATATGCCACACGGATATTTGGGTGAAAATATTCTAATGGATTTCAACCCCTATGCATTAAAGATGGGAAGCAGATTTCAAATCGGCAGTGCGATACTTGAGATAAGTCAAAACTGTACTATATGCAATCATCTCTCCGTGCTAGACAAACGCATACCTAAACTTTTAAAAAATGACAGAGGCATATTTGCAAAAGTAGTTAAACCGGGAAAAATATCAAAAAGCGACGATGTCTATATTTTAGAAGAGTAGATAAAAGTAACCTCAAACTCCAAATAAGTCAGAGGGTATTCACGCAGTAGCCTTTTACTCTCTTTATAGTTTAGTATTTTTCTCGATCCGCTGACACCGCTTTTTTTTATATATCTAAACATATCTCTTGTAGATTCAAACTCAAGCTTATAGTTTACAACCTCGCTCTTTGCATCAAAATATTTTTTCCCAAGCTCGCGAACCTCATCCGCACTTCTGAGTATAGAGTCAATAGATGCCGTTTGGTTTATAGTTTTAAATGTATTTGACGTAAATATTGCCAGAGCAACCGGAGCATTCAGTTTCTTTATCCTGCTAAACACTTTTTCTAAATCATCCGCCCATTGCAAAGCCGAAGCAGAAAAAATGAAATCATATATATATGTAAGCTTACTGTTAAAAAGAGCCTCATCATTAAAATCTGCATAAATAAGCTCTATCTTTTGTGATTTTGGATGAAGTTCAAGCATACCTTTTGCAAAATCAACTCCCGTAAAATATTCATAATCCCAGTCGATCGCACTGCAAAGATTTCCGCTTCCGCATCCTAAGTCCAAAATTTTTTTAGGTTTATATTTTATATGGCCAAGCAGCTTATCTATAACTCTTTTTTGTATAACGTTATAACTGTTATAGTCAAGTGCATACTTTGAAAACTCTGAGCTTATCTTCATCTTCTGTTAACAACCAAGGATATAATAAAAACTCCGATTATGCACAGTACTATTGTCGCTCCGGAAGGAAGTGAAAAATTAAAAGAGAGAACCATTCCAAGCAATACGCTAAAAAGCGAGAAGGAGAGAGAGATAAGAACTGTTTTTAAAAATCCCACCCTAAACTGCAATGCCGCGATTGTTGGAATGATCATAAGAGCACCTATAAGAAGGCTTCCTACCACCCTGATTGAGAGAGCGATAATAATTGCCACAACACTTACAAGAACAAAGTTTAAGATATTTACCTTTATGCCGCTGGTCTTTGCTACCTCTTCATCATATGCGATAAAATAAAACTCTTTTGAAAACAGTAGCAGCACTGCCAAAGACAAGACTCCGAAAGTCGCAATAACAACAATATCTTCACTGCTTACAGAGAGAATTGAACCAAAAAGATATGAGAAAAGTGAGTTATTAAACGCACCCCCTAGAGATACGATTATTATTGCTACAGCCAAAGAACCCGAGAGCAAAATTGCAAGTACTGCATCGCTGTAAAGTGCGAATACGCTTCTTAGATACTCAATCAGCCAAGCCGAAAAAAGTGCAAAAAGTACCGCAGACCAAAGAGGATTATACTCTGCAACAAGTCCTACAGCCACGCCTAAAAGGGCAGAGTGTGCCAACGTCTCACCGATCAGAGAGTACCTTCTTAAAACAACGAAGGTTCCGCTAATAGATGCCAGAACGGCAATAATAATTCCCGCCAAAAGCGCTCTTTGCATAAAATCATACTCAAACATCTCTAACATTTCAGTGCTCGTGCTTGTGAACATGAAGCAGGTGAGCGTCTATTCCGTATAGCTCACTCATCTCTTCACAGCTCAATGCCTGTTTTGGATTGTTGCAGATAATAGCTTTTTGATTTATCGTAAAAAGCCTTGCTATATCATCTGCGATCACTCCTATGTCGTGCGTTATAAAAACAATAGTAATACCCTCTTTTTGATTTAACTCTCTAAGCAATGCATAAAATCTTTTTTGAGAAGCTACATCCACGCCTGTATTTGGCTCATCCAGAATCAATATCTCAGGTTTCGAAGCAAGCGCACGAGCTATCATGACCCTTTGCCTCTGTCCGCCCGAGAGCGTCCCGACCATCTTGTCTTTTAAATCGCTTATATCCATTTTAGCCATCGCATCATCTACAAGCTGCTTATCTAGCTTGCTAAAAGTCCCGAAGAGACTCCTTTGTGATGTTCTGCCCATTTTTACAATATCTAAAACAGTCGCGGGAAAAGAGCTGTCTATTTGCGCTGCACGCTGAGGAACATAACCGATTTTATGCCAATCTTTAAAATGTGAGAATTTTTTTCCGTATATTCTAACCTCTCCGGATGTCGGTTTCTCAAGCCCCAGAAGCATTCTTATAAGCGTCGTCTTGCCTCCGCCGTTTGGCCCTATGATCGCAATATATTCCGAAGGAAAAATTCCCAGGGAGATATTTGATAAAATTGTCTGCTCTTTTAGAACAAAACTCAAATTTTTAACATCAAATATCGGAACGGTGAACTTCATTGGCATTTTAAAGCTTTTGATATTTTTTGCAGATTTCTTCTCATAATATCTTCATACCCAAGATTTTCCTTTGCCTCATCTGCAGTAATATTACCTAGAGGCTGAAGAACATCATAAGATACTTTTGTCTCTTTTGCTATACTTTTTATAGTTTTCTCATTTGCAAATTTCTCAAAAAATATAGTCTCTACTTTATGCTCTTTAATAAACTTAATAAGCTTTATCATATTCTTTGCGCTCGGCTCCGCTTCCGGAGACAGCCCGCTTAAAGCCTCCGTATGAAAGCCGTATCTATTTGCCAGATATGAAAATGCGTTATGATTCACAATAATCGTATCGAGCTGACATTTAGAGAGTTCTTTTTTGTAATCTTCATCAAGATTTTTTAGCATAGCTATATAACTATCACGGTTTTTCAAATACAACTCTCTATTTTTTGGAAACAGCGTGATAAGCTCTTGCGCTATACGCTCCGTAGCAAACATCATATTATTAGGACTCTGCCAGTAGTGAGGATCGACTCTGTCATGGTGGTGATCATCATGATTATGTTGATGTTTATCCTTACTAAGCTCCATTAGTTTTACATACAGGCTAATATCAATTGCTCTGTTTTTAAACTCAAACCCCTCTATCCAAGGTTCCAGACCTGCCCCGCTATAAAGGACCAAATCGCTTCTTGATATCTTTATCATATCTTTTGGAGTCGGCTTGTAGCTGTGTGCATCTACGCCAAAAGGAAGAATCATAAAACTCTCCGCCGTATCGGATGCGATATTTTTTGCTATATCATAGAGCGAAAACGTGCTTGCCGCAATAGTCGCTTTTTGATTTGGCTCTTTTGCGCTTAATGATGTTAAAGATAAAAAAAGCAAAAATAAAACAGCGATATTCTTATTTTTAAAATTCATAAAGACTCCAAAATTTTTTGAAATTATATCTTATTTTGCAACAATTGGTTTTTTTGGGTATAATTCGCAACTTTTAAAACTCAGGATATATATAATGACAGCTAGTTTTCTACTTATTGTTCAAATAATTTTAGTCGTAATGATTATAATAGCGGTACTGCTGCAAAAAAGCTCAAGTATAGGACTGGGAGCATACAGCGGTTCAAACGACTCTGTTTTTGGAGCAAAAGGTCCGGCAAGCTTTTTAACAAAAACAACTTTTATAATAGGTTTTTTCTTTGTTGTAAACACGATAGCCTTAGGATATATGTACTCATCGTCTGCAACGGAATCCGTGGTTGACAATATGATCGAATCAACAGATGTTCAAGCTCCATCTGTAGTAACTCCTGCACCTGCGCAAAACGAAACCACACCTCCAAAATAGTTGCAATTTTTTGCAACTGCGCTCTTTATAAAATCTTTTTTTTAGAGATTTCTCGCTACAATAACGCCACTATTTTTGATATATAAGGAAACTAAATGTTAGATGAGATATTCGACAAATGCGAATCAGAGATGAGAGCAAGCGTAAATCATATGCTAAAAGATTTTAAAACTCTTAGAACAGGTAAAGTGACTACATCTGTTTTGGACAATGTTAAAATCGACTACTACGGCACCATGACTTCGCTTGATCAAGTAGGCTCTATTTTAGTAGCAGATGCGACGACTATTGTTGTTAATCCTTGGGAAAAAAATCTTCTCTCCGATATTGAGAGCGCTATATCAAAAGCAAATGTAGGTGCAAACCCGAATAATGACGGTGATCAGATCAAACTATTTTTTCCTGCGATGACTGTTGAACAGAGACAAGAGTCTGTAAAGCAGATGAAAGGCATGGGCGAGACTGCAAAAATAGCAATCAGAAATGACAGAAAACATGCCAATGACAAAATCAAAAAGCTTGAAAAAGACAAAGAGATAACAATAGACGAGTCAAAATCTGCTCAAGAAAACATACAAAAACTTACTGACAAATTTATTGCGGAAATTGAGAGCATACTAAAAACAAAAGAAGCAGAAATACTAAAGGTATAATTTAGATGGATATTAAAAAAATATATATGGATTCAGATGCTCTTTTGGAAGGGCATTTTAAACTTAGCAGCGGCAACCACTCACAATTTTACCTTCAATCTGCAAAAGTTTTAGAGAATCCAAAAACAGCAAAACTTCTCGCTGATGCACTGGCACTTGAGATCAAAAAAAGCGGCTTGGAGATAGACAGTGTCTGTGCTCCGGCTCTTGGAGGCCTTATTGCAGGTTTTGCGCTTGCAACTGCGCTTGATGTCCGCTCTATTTTTGCCGAAAGAGTGGATGGAAAAATGAGTATTCGCCGCGGTTTTGAAATAAAAAAAGGCGAGAGAGTTTTGATGTGTGAAGACATTATTACGACCGGCGGTTCCGCAATGGAAGCAGCGGAAGTAGTAAAAAATCTCGGTGGTGAAATTGTAGGTGTTGCAGCACTTGCTAATCGCGGTTTTTGTAAGCGCGAAAATAGCAATATTACAACAAAACCTAACTGTAAACTTCCGCAAGATATTCCATTCTTTGCACTTGCTGACTTTACATTTGAGATGTATTCACCTGATGCGTGTCCGATGTGCAAAGAGGGCAGCGAAGCTGTAAAGCCGGGCTCAAGAGGAAACTAATATCCAAGAAGAGCTTATTTAAAAGGTGTTGTTTTTGAAACTAACCACTCTTTTGTTTGCATTTGTGCTCTTTTTTCAAAGCGCAAATGCTTCCGAAATGCCTAAAGATGCTATGCTAAAAAAGATGATAGGCAGAATGCTTATCGTTGGTTTTAACGGTGAGAATGTCACCAAAGACACTCAGATCGTAAAACAGATACAAAAATATGATATCGGCGGGGTTGTCCTCTTTGACCGTCACTTTCACGACAGAACCAAAACAAAAAACATACGCTCGCCAAAACAGCTAAAAACTCTTACCTCATCACTACACTCATTCTCTAAAAAACCGCTTCTGATCTCTGTTGATCAAGAAGGAGGAAAGGTCGCAAGGCTAAAGCCCGCCTACGGTTTTGAAGCCACACCGTCTGCAAAAGTTGTCTCAGAGATGGATGCTTACATGACAAAACGCGTCTATGATAATCTTGCAAAAACACTCAAGAATACAGGCATCAACTGCAATTTTGCACCAGTAGTAGATCTGGCTGTAAATCCACAAAATAAGGTTATTGTAGGACTTAAACGCTCCTACTCAAGCGAGCCCAAAGAGGTTGCTAAGTATGCAAAGATATTTATGGATTCGCTTCAAGAGAAAAATATTATCTCTGTTTTAAAACACTTTCCAGGTCACGGTTCATCGCTCGAAGATTCGCACAACGGATTTGTAGACATCAGCGAAACATGGAACGAGATTGAACTAGAGCCCTACATAGAACTTATCCATTCAGGAGGAGTCTCTATGATAATGACGGCTCATGTCTTTAACTCAAACCTTGATGAACTTTATCCGGCAACACTCTCATATAAAATAAACAGTGAACTGCTGAGAGACAGGCTTGGCTATGAAGGAGTTATTGTCAGTGATGATCTGCAGATGGGAGCGATCTCAAAACATTACTCGCTTGAACAGATTGTGACACTAGCCATAAACTCAGGAGTGGATATGCTGCTATTTGGCAACCAGCTGGCCAAACAAGATATTGATGAACTTGTAGAGACGATTTTGGCTCAAGTAAAAAACGGCTCGATCTCTATGAATAGAATTTTAGAGTCAAACAGACGAGTAGAACAGTTGTTCACTAAAATAAAAACAAAATAATGCAAAGTGCTTTTTCATCTCTGGACTGGATCGTTTTTGCCTCCTACTTTATACTGCTTGCCATTACATCTATTGTTTTAAGCCGCACGAAGATCAACTCTTCAAGAGACTATTTTTTATCCCCGCATGCAATGCCTATGTTTGCCGTTGCAGTATCCGTTTTGGCTACATCACAATCAGCTGCTACTTTTTTGGGTGCTCCCGAATACTCTTATACTAAGGACTTTACATTTATAGGATTTTTCATCTCCGCACTTTTAGCGGTTATATTCGTAGCGTATGTTCTAATTCCGAAATATTACGAGATGAAGGCGGTCACTGTGTATGAACTCCTGGAATCAAGATACGGTGCGAGCGCAAAAAGATACTCAGGAGTGATGTTTCTCATAGGGCGGGTGCTTGCCAGCGGAGCAAGACTCTACATAGGAGCTTTGGCGATCTCAATGATAATATTTAACGATATAATCTTCTTGCATGTTGTCCTATCCATCTTGATTTTAATGCTTGGAGCACTTGCATATACATACTTTGGGGGTGTGCGTTCCGTTATACTGAGCGATGTAATTCAAGCCGTGACTTACATCGGGGCAGGAGTCGCTGTTCTTATTTATCTCTACTACTCACTAGAACATATCGAGATAATAAAGACTCTTAACGAACACAGCAAACTAACCTTTATTGACAACTCGCTTGATGGCAACTTTAGCATAATCGGTCTTCTTAGCGGCTGGCTTTTGTTAAATATTGCGGCATTCGGGCTTGATCAGGATATGACTCAAAGGGTACTAGCGTGCAGAAATAAAAATGAGGCGGCAAAATCGCTTATTCTATCTATTTTGCTTACCATACCCGTAGTCCTTCTCTTTTTGGCAATCGGCTCGCTGCTGTATCTTTTTTATATGCAAGGCGGCGTAGAACAGAGTTTTAATGGTGAGAAGATCACTATTTTTATGTACTACATACTAAATGAGATGCCTGACGGGCTCAGAGGTCTAGTTACAGTAGGAGCTATTGCAGCGGCACTCTCAAGCACAAACTCAGTTCTTGGTGCTATGGCTTCTATCGCAATTGAAGACCTCTATAAGCCATGGAGATTAAAACAGAGTAACGTAGAAGAACTCCACTTTGTAAAAGCTTCTCGATTTGCCGTGCTCTTCTTTGCCGTAGTTCTTTCTCTGATGGCTATTATAAGCTACTTCTGGCAGCGTTACAGTGATCTCTCGCTTATTGGTTTTGCGCTTGGCGTTATGGCATTTGCATATACGGGGCTTTTAGGTGTATACTTCTCGGCAATATTTACGTCACGCGGAAATAGAAATAGCGTTTTATGGGGGCTTATCGGCGGATTTGCAACTGTTCTAGCGCTTCAGCCGTACAGCTTTGGGATAGAACTTGCCTTCCCATGGCAGATAGTCATCGGCACCGCCGTAGCATTTTTAATCGTTCAGCTTGGAGGAGCAAAAAGTGAGTGAGTATTATATAGGCGTAATGTCAGGAACCAGTCTTGACGGGATCGATATAGCGTACTGTCAGATCAAAGAGCACAGTTTTGAGCTGCTGCACTCAGATGCCTACCCGTTCGACAAAGAGATAAAAAAAGAGGTTTTAAAAACCATAAACACCCACGTGACATTAAAACAGATCGGCGAGCTTGATACACGCCTTGGAGAGATGTATGCTGATGCGATAAAGCATTTTATTTCTCAAAAGAAAATAGCTAAAGAGCAGATATCAGCTATAGGTCTTCATGGTCAGACACTATGGCATGAGCCAAACAGCACACATCCTTTCTCTATGCAGCTTGGCAATCCAAACGTTATAACAGCACTAACCGGCGTTAGAGTTGTTAGTGATTTCAGAAGAAAAGACATTGCTCTAGGCGGTCAGGGTGCTCCATTCGCACCTGCGTTTCATCAGTATCTTTTCTCAAGACTTAAAGCTAAAATAGCAGTCCTTAATATTGGCGGGATGGCAAACTTGTCTATTTTGGGAGAAAAACTTACAGGATATGATACCGGATGCGGCAATGTTCTTATGGATCACTGGATCTCGCTTCATAAGAATATGGCATTTGATGAAGATGGAAAGTGGGCTAAATCCGGTGTTGTCGATAAAGATCTGCTAGAGCAGATGCTGCAAGAACCATATTTTTCAAAAGCTCTCCCAAAGAGTACAGGACGTGAACTCTTTAACGGAGCATGGCTTGAAAAGGAGCTCACAAAATTTTCTCCAAAAAAAAGCGGTGCACTGAGCATAAAAAAAGAAGATGTGCAGGCGACACTTTTACAGCTCAGTGTTGTGTCCATAGCAAATGAAGTAAAAAAGAGCGGCATAAACATGCTTATAGTATGCGGCGGCGGTGTTAAGAACAGTTATCTTATGCAGAGATTAGGAGATGAACTAAAAGGTATCGAAGTAGTTTCAAGTGATGAATGCGGTGTCAGCAGCGAGTTCATGGAAGCCATGGCATTTGCGTGGCTTGCACATGAGAGAGTGCACAGAAAATGTGTTAAGCTATCCTCCGTTACCGGAGCGTTAAATGATTCTATATTGGGTGCTATTTATGAGTAAAACAGAAACTTGGCTAAAAACAACCTCTTTTAAAAACTATATCATAGAATCTGCTCTTGCAGATGCTAGTTTTAGAAAATATTATAGGCTGCGAGACGGCAGTAAAACGGCATTATTAATGGACTCTTCGCTTGAAAAAGAGTCACTGATATCTTTTCTGGATGTGACATCAAGGCTTAAAAATGCAGATGTCGGCGTGCCTAAAATATTTGAATACAATATAGAGAACGGCTACTTAATACTTGAAGATTTTGGAGCTACCCACTATCTGGATATTTTAAATCAAAACAACTTTAAAGCGTACTATACAAAAGCTATGAACACTATTTTAAAGATGCAAAAGGCCGATGCTGCAGGGCTTCCGCTTTACGACAAAGATTTCTTGCATGCAGAGATGGATCTGATGCAAGAGTGGTATATCCAAAAATATCTTCATATTAAACCGACCGAAGCACAAAAAGAGCTTATTGCAAACACTCTTGATAGCATTTCAAATATTGTGTTGGAACAGCCGCAAAACACGTTTGTCCATCGCGATTTTCACTCAAGAAACATAATGTTAAAAGAGAATAACAAACTCGGAATTATCGACTATCAGGATGCGATGTGCGGGGCCATTACCTATGATCTGGTATCTTTGCTCAAAGATTGCTATGTGGCTTATGATCGAAGGAGCATAAAAGAGCTGGCCTTGGAGTTTCGTGATAAAAAAGGACTCAAAGTAGACAATGAAACGTTTATAAAATGGTTTGATTTTATGGGACTGCAAAGACATATAAAAGTTCTTGGAATCTTCTCACGCCTACATATTAGAGACAAAAAGAACGGATATCTAAAGGATATACCTCTTACCCTTAAGTATGTTATTGACACAGCAGGCAGATATAACGAGACAAAAGAGCTTGCTTCTTTTTTAGGAAACATAAGATGAATGCAATGGTATTAGCGGCAGGGCGCGGAGAAAGAATGCGCCCGCTTACCGACAAGACTCCGAAACCGCTTTTAAAAGTTCACGACAAAAGCCTTATTGTTTGGCACATAGAGAGGCTTGCTTCTCTTGGTTTCAGCCAAATAGTAATCAACATAGACCATCTTGGAGACATGATAATAAAAAACTTGGGAGACGGCTCAAAATGGGGGATAAACCTGCTTTACTCCGACGAGAGACAAAGCGGAGCGCTTGAGAGTGCAGGTGGTATAATCAAAGCACTTCCTCTTATAGAAAGTGAGACATTTTTAGTAGTAAACGCCGATATTTGGTGCGACTATGAGTTTGAGACAAACTTTGACCTACAAGATGACTTGGCTCATCTTATCTTAGTCCCAAATCCAAAACATAATCCCGACGGAGATTTTGCGCTGCACAAAGACAGAGTCAGCAACGATACGAAAAGGAGATATACATTCTCAGGCATTGGGTACTACTCTGCTAAACTTTTTGACGGTTTTAAAAACCAAAAAATGTCTCTTGCTCCGCTACTTAGAGAAGCTGTAGAGAAAAATAAAGTAAGCGGCTCTCTTTATGATGGAAGATGGTATGATATAGGCACGCCGCAGAGATTAAAAGAGATAAACGCTACTTCTGTATAAATTGCCCGCACCCTTTTGTCTCAGTACCTTTAAATGTCTTATAGTCCTTGTTTCCGTCTAAATATGATTGATATCTTGCGCACTCGTCGCTCTTCATACATATTTTATTATCACACGCTTTATCTACCTGCTGCACATAATATCCTTAACTTATTTTTTGCAATTATATCAAACAACAAGATCTCAAAAAAGCTCATTTGACATAAAATGATATACTTGGGACAAAAAAATATAGAGAGCCCGCAATGAAAAAAATAGTACTTGCCCTTTTGCTTAGCATGCCACTTTTTGCAAAGTATGACAACTGCGTATTTAAAAACAAAGATTATATTGATATTTGTAAAAATGTCGTAAAAAACGGTGTCTCGTATGAATATGCGAACAAGTTTTTGCTCTCTTACTTTAAAACAAAAAAATTTGACGAAATCAGTTACAAATATTTACAGCCCAAATATATTAAAACTCATAAAAAAAATGAGAAAAAAGCAAATAACGTACTTGTAAAATATGTGCCGGATATGGTCGAACATCTCAAAAAGTATACTGAAGTTTATGATTTTGCAGAAGAAAAATTCGGCGTAAACCGTGAAATTATCGCCGCTATATTGATTAAAGAGACACGCCTTGGAAAAATAAAACCTACACATGACGCTTTTATCGTCTTTAACACCTTGGTAGTTAGAACGGAACCGAACAGCCCTAGAGAAAAATGGCTTTTAAATATGGGCAAAACAAATATGGCTTCCATAATAACCCACTGCTATAAAAAAGGAGTGACGCCTGAAGAGTGCAATCTTCCTAGCTCCTACGCAGGAGCAGTGGGAATTCCACAGTTTATGCCAAACAGTTTTATATATGCTCATGGATATAAAACAAAAATTGCAGACTTAACAAACATGGAAGACGCTATCGTCTCCACAGCGAACTTTTTACATCAAAAAGCAGAATTTGCAGAGCTAATAGATTGGAGTAAAATACCTGGTATCATAGATATAGAGTCAAGTTGGTATGACTATGAGTTTGAAAATGATAACGCTTCACTTGTCTATAATAAAAACTCAAAATCAGGAAAAACCTACGACTGTTTTACCTGTGATAAGACAGAACTTCAATACCTAAGAGAGTATGCCAAGAAGATCATGCGCTACAATAACTCTTCAAACTACGCCATCGGCGTTATGCGTCTGGCGTATGATGCTCAAACAATACTTGATAAGTAAAGTGAATTACTTTTTTCTCGGGTCTTTGAAATAGAGCACACACCAACCATCTGGGCTGATAGAACCCTCTACTATTTTACACTCATTTGTCTCCGGTAAAAAATGAAGGCAATCTGCACACTTTTTTCCATCTTTCGGGCTGTCCTGATACATCGTCTTCTCTTTTGTTCCTTTTGCCAACAGCGGGGTGGTGCCCCATGTCGCCAGTCCAAGAATAGCCATATATCTGAAAAAATCTCTTCTCGCTGAAGCTTTCATTGTCATCTCCTAGTCTGAATTTATGAAAAATTACATTCTGTTTGTCAATGTTACTCTCATAATCATACTTTATTCTTTTTCACTTAAATTGCCATAAACAATAAAATATACTCTCTTTATAAAATATTACTTTATTAAAAAATGGTGGCTTTTAGCGTATGGGACTTTTGCGGCTTTATAGTCCTTGCATCGTCAAATGCGTTTGCGGACTCTATGCAGAGCATATGCTTGTATGCATCTTCTTTCATGGCGCTCATTCTTAAAGTTTTTTCTATCCACGGGTTCCAGACAACGACAGAAGATGAGTTCTCGTTTCTAACATGCAGTATTCTGTTTTTATCATAAAGGGTTATCACGCCATCAACTTTTTGGTAAACTCTATCAACCTCTTGGTTAAAAGTTATATCACCGTCTTGTACTTCATCCTTCCATGTCAGCGCGTCAAGATATGGTTTTTTATCTAGCCCTTTTATAGTTGTTTCACAGATATCATAGATACTAAAATAAGTATGGAGCGCTTGCGAAATCTTAAAGGCTCTCTCGTCCATATTTATTGTTTTAAGCTCCATCGTCAAGCTGTTTGAGACAATAATCTTTAGCTCAAGCTCAAATTTATAGTTCCACATCCTAAGCGTATTTTCATTATGAGAGAGGCTAAATGTCAAAGTCGTTGTTTCTTCGTTAATCTCATCACTGCCGACAAACTCCCACATAGAGACTCTTGCAAAACCGTGCTGAGGCAGAGTTTTATCTTCGTTGAACCCAAACCACGGCCAGCAGACGGGAATACCGCCGCGGATAGCTTTGCCTTCCTTAAAATCACTTACTTCGCTTAACCAAAGTATAGGTTCTTCATCTACTCTTGCATAATGAAATATATGAGCACCCTGAAACGATATTTTTGCCTCTGCAGCTCTGTTTACTACCTCAATATAGGTAAAACTGTTTGAAAGCCTTTTGCGAGTTATCACAACTCATTCCAAGACTTTATCTTGTGCCATCTAAGGGCATAAAAGAGTATAAAGAGATAGCAGATCACTCCCATAAGATAAGTTGACTGCATATCTCCGCTTACATAAGATATCTTTCCAAAAATTAGAGGAAGTATTGCCCCGCCTGCTATTGCCATGATCAAAAGAGCGCTTCCCTGTGCCGTATGCTTTCCCAAACCTTCAAGTGCAAGCGGCCAGATAGTAGGCCATACAAGCGCATTTGCAAATCCTAAAAATGCTACAAAAGCTACAGTATCTGGAATTGTTCTAATACCGCTCCACCCCCATAGAACTTCTGATATTCCATGACTTTGCGATGAGGCTACTACGCCGAACAAAAAAAGTATGCCAAGAAGCGCAGAACCTATGAGTGCACGTTCCTGCGAAAGATGTTTTGGTATAAGCGTGACACCAAGCACATACCCAAGCACCATAAAAAACATTACGTAAGATGTAAGGGATGTAACGTTTGCCATACCCAGATGCCCTCCGTAAAGGCCGATAGTATCTCCTGCTATTACCTCTATGCCTACATAAAAAAAGAGCGCTGCTGCGCCTAAAACTACACGCGGAAATGCAAATATGCTTTTTTGTTCTTTGGCTTCATCCTTTTCAAACTCAAGTTCAGGAAGCTTAGAGAACTTTACAAGGGCGATAAGAGAACCAAGCAGCAGAGCCATAACAATGTATGGAACTATGAGTTTTGAGGCGAGCTCCTCTTTTGACTCGGCGGAGAGATCTTCCAAAGAACCGATGCCTGAGAGTATAAAAGCGGTGAAAAGAAGAGGTGCGACAACTCCTGCACCCTTGTTTATAAGCCCCATAATGCTTATGCGCATCGCCGCACTCTCTATCGGCCCTATGCAGACTATATAAGGATTTGAGGCTGTCTGCAAAATTGTAAGACCTGCGCCTAGCACAAAAAGAGCTATTAAAAAAAGAATAAAGCTCGCACTTTGAGCAGCCGGTATAAACAGAAGGCTTCCCAGAGCCATTATCGCCAAGCCGAGTGCCATCGAGTTTTTATATCCTATTTTTTCAATTACATAAGACATCGGCAGAGCCATAATAGTGTAGGCGATATAAAAGACAAAGGTCACAAAAAGAGCTTCAAACTCATTAAGGTCGCATATTGCCTTCAAAAACGGGATAAGTGATCCGTTTAGCCATGTCACGAAACCGAAAATAAAAAAAAGCACTCCTATGATAGTCATAGGGATGATAGCTGGGGTATTAAATATTTTAAAGTTCTTAAACATGCTTAAGGCTCTTAAGATAGTTTGCAACTGCGTCTTCATCATTTGTGTGGGGCAGAACTATTTTTGCCGCCTTTTTAACACTGTCTTGCGCATTAGCGACAGCAACAGACGTTCCCGCCAATTCAAACATGCCTATATCATTCAAATTATCTCCAAAGACCGTAAGCTTCTCAAGATCAAAGTCAATTGCTTCGCTTACACTTCGTATACCGTGTGATTTATCAGCATCTTTGTGAAGCAGGGTTAAAAAGTAGCAGCCCGCATAAGCCTCCGGCGCTAAAATATACTTGAGCCTATCTCCAAAGGTCTCCTTTAGATGCGACGCGACTCTTCTTAAAAGATTCTCCTCGCCAAAATAGACTATCTTAAAGTTATCACTCTTTGCACGGAGATTTTTCTCCTGATGATGATGGTCGTCTTTTTTGTAGTTTTTAAGAATCTTTGTTTGATATGCGTTTAAAACCGTAGAGTATGAAAAAGCCTCACTCAGGTTTCTGTCTGCCAAAGAGAGAATAAAGGGGTAGATACCGAATTTTGCACCCTCCTCTATAACCGCATCACCTACCTCTTTGTTTATAAACTTTGTATCGATTATCTTTTTATCCATTGTGGCTATCAATGCACCGTCAAGAAGTATCATAGGTGCGTTGACATCTATATCTTTTAAAAACTGCGCCGTCTTTTTATATGTTCTTGCCGTTGCAATGCTAAGAACGGAGTCATTTCCAAAACCGTTCCATATCTCTTTTGTAAACTCGCTAACAGAGAGGTCCGTACGCAAAAAAGTATGGTCCAGATCCGTAATATATGCACTTTTCATCTTATTAGTATCTCATCTTGCATGTAAGCATTTTCTCGACTAGAAGACGCCCTACTTCAACTTTTGTATCAACAATAGAGGTAATATCGAGGTCTTGAAGATTCTCTTTGTCTTCAAGCGTAGCGACTTTTACTATAAGGTTGATGTCTTTCGTATGTTTTAAAACTGCCTCGCAGATCGCTCTTTTCTTTTCGACGTTATCAAGTGTAACGATCACTGCCGCCGAGCTTTCGGCATGAAGCGCCTCTAAGAGAGAAAGCTTTGACATATCTCCCAAATATGCCTCTTTTCCGGCAGATAGCGCTTCATTTACATGCTTTGGATTGTTATCGATTATAACATATGGGGCGCCCAGCTCATCAAGATTTTTAGCAACAAACTTACCGATGATACTGTAACCGCACACGATTACATGGTTCTCTCTTGAGACAAACGCGGAAGTATCTAGCCCAAGGTATTCAAAATGCGTAACATACGCAACAAATCTATTGATTTTTGAGATAAAAAACGGGGTTACTATCATAGAGAAGATAACCACAAGAACAAAGAGAGACTCAAGCTCTTTATCCAAAAGACCTCCCATACTTGCAACAGCAAAAATAACAAAAGAGAACTCTCCTACCTGCGAAATCGCGAGCGCTGTCTTTAAAGAGAGAACATGTGAAGATGTGATTCGAACTACAATGTAGGTTATGATCGTCTTCAAGACCAAAACAAGCAGGAAGATTCCGACAATCAGCCAGAAATTATCTATAAAAAAGAGAATATCAATCTTCATACCCACTACGATAAAGAAAGTTCCAAGAAGTATATCTTTAAACGGTGCGATGTCCGATTCTACTTTATGATGATACTTTGTCTCGGCTATGATCATCCCTGCGACAAATGCCCCCAGAGAGTACGTAAAGCCCGCGTAGGAAGCTAAAAGTGCGGCAGATACAACTATAAAAAGAACGGAACCCATAAAAAGCTCATCGACTTCACTGGATGCCGAGAAATGCAAAAGCCATGTCATGACTCTTTTTCCGACAATAAACATAAAGCCTATGACAAAAACTGCACTTATAAATGTGTCTCTAAGTATAAGAACTACCGAATGATCACCCTTACTGGTCAAAAATCCCAAAAGTATAAGTATAGGGATGACGGCGATATCCTGAAATATAAGTATCCCCGTAGCACGCTGACCGTAGGGGTTGTGTATCTCTTTTGAGCTTTTTAGGTAGCTTAGTACAACGGCTGTGGATGAGAGCGCAAACGCAAGCGACAATATCAGGGCGGATGTCGATTCAAGCGAAAATATATAATGGCTTATTCCGTAAACTACCAAAGCGGTAAATCCGACCTGTAAAAAGCCGTTAAAAAATATCTCTTTTTTCATGCTGTTCATCTTGGTCAAAGATATCTCAAGACCTATGGTAAACATCAAAAAAACTATACCGAATTCGCCTATATGCTCCAGAGTTGCAGAATCGTTCATATATCTTAGGTCAAGCGCATAGACCATTATGGTACCGGTAAAAATGTAGCCTATTATCTGTGATATGCCGAAACGCTTTAAAAAAAGGTTTAATACCGTAGAGACACCTAGCGCCATAACTATATATAAAAGTGCTGAATCCATAAAAGTCTTTCAAATCTTATTTTAAGGGTATTAGTCAGGCCCTTGAAGTTACGTTATTATAGCAAAAGAAACTTTTAGCTTAAGTGTTTTAAAAAAATCATATACTTAAATTTAAGAGATTCTATAATATAATCGCGGCTATGTTTGACATTTTGGAGCTATTTTATGACTAAATATATTTTTGTTACCGGTGGAGTTTTAAGTTCTCTTGGAAAAGGGATAACAGCAGCCAGCATAGGCACGCTCCTAAAACATGCCGGCAAAAAAGTCGGTATGCTAAAAATAGATCCATACATCAATGTTGACCCGGGAACCATGAGCCCGCTGGAACACGGTGAAGTCTTCGTTACAAAAGACGGGGCCGAGACAGATCTGGATATCGGGAACTATGAAAGATTTTTGGACACTTCCTATCTTAAATCAAGCAACTTTACTACCGGTCAGGTATACTCTACTGTTATTGAGAGAGAGCGTGCAGGCGGTTATCTCGGACAGACTATCCAAGTCATCCCTCATATTGTAGGCGAGATAGTAAAACGTATAAAAGAAGCAGGCGAAGGTCATGAGATACTTATAGTAGAGCTTGGAGGAACGGTAGGAGACATTGAGGGTCTTCCGTTTATGGAAGCAATCCGTCAGATGAAGCATGACGAAGAGGTAGAGGGTACGTTTTTTGTTCACGTTACTCTTATTCCTTATATAAAAGCTGCAGGTGAGCTAAAGAGTAAACCTACACAACACTCTGTTCAGGAGCTTCGCCGTATCGGTATCACTCCGCAGATGATCATAGCTAGAAGCGAAAACGCACTGCCTAAAACATTCAAGAAAAAACTTGCAATGAGCTGTGACGTCTCTGCGGACAGTGTTATAGAAGCGCTTGATGCAGCTTCCATCTATGATGTTCCTATCTCTTTTTTAAGACAAAATATCTTAAAACCTATATCAAAAGAACTTGAGCTAGGCGAATTAAATCCTGATATGGAAAGATGGGACTCTCTTGTCAAAAAGATAGTTCAACCGAAAAACCGCATAGTACTGGGCTTTGTCGGAAAATATCTTGAGCTTAAAGAGTCTTATAAATCCTTAACGGAATCTCTCATTCATGCAGGTGCACACCTTGATACCCGCGTAGATATTCACTGGGTGGACAGTGAAGAGATAGAGAGCAGAGATACGGAAGCGCTTCTTAGCGATTGTGACTCTATTTTAGTTGCAGGCGGGTTTGGGAACCGCGGTGTTGAAGGCAAAATAAAAGCGATAGAATACGCGCGCGTAAACAAAATACCTTATCTCGGCATCTGCCTCGGTATGCAGCTTACACTTGTAGAGTTTGCTCGAAACGTGCTTGGTTTGGAAAATGCAAATTCCGTAGAATTTGATGAGAACACACCTCATCCGATGATCTATCTTATAGACAATTTCATGGATCAAAGCGGAAACACACAGCTTAGAACACACAAATCTCCAATGGGCGGAACGCTTCGCCTTGGAGAGTATCCGTGCGACACCAAAGAGGGCTCGATCATACGCAAAGCTTACGGCGGGGCAAAGACGATTTATGAGAGACACCGCCACAGATATGAGGCAAACCCGGCCTACAGAAAACAGCTTGAAGATGCGGGCATGATCGTAACCGGTGAGTCAAACGGGCTAATAGAAGCAGTTGAAATAAAAGATCATCCATGGTTTTTAGGAGTTCAATTTCACCCTGAGTTTACCTCAAGACTTCAAACTCCAAACCCTTCAATACTGGCATTTGTTGAGGCAACTCTAAATATTTCACAACAGAAATAGTTTGCTTAAATATGCATCTTTTCGATGATCTGCCCATACTAGACAAGTCAGCTCTTTTTGAGCTGCTCTCTCAGAGATTTGATAACCAAGAAAAAAAACTCTCCCAGATCCCAAATCCAGAAATGCTTCACGATGCGCCAAAGGCTGCCAAAAAAATAGCAGATGCCATAAGAGATGGCAAAAAGATAACACTCGTAGGCGATTATGATGTTGACGGAGTAAGTTCGACAGCAATAATGATCGACTTTTTCAGGCAGATCCCATACCCGCTTCAAGCAATTATTCCAAACCGTTTCAGTGACGGCTACGGAGTAAGCCCAAACGTCTTAAAAAGGGTTGATGCCGATGTTGTTATAACGGTAGACAATGGCATAACCGCCATAGAGGCTGCCGAGATCTGTAAAGCCAGAGGAATAGAACTCATAATCACGGATCATCACACTCCGCTTGAAACTCTCCCTGATGCTTATGCCATCGTGAACCCAAAACTCTCAAACTGCAACTATCCGTTTGAGGAGATCTGCGGAGCTCAAGTCGCTTGGCTTCTGCTTGGGCTTTTAAAAAAAGAGCTCTCTTTAGATATTGATATGAAAGCTTTTTTGGATGTTCTGTGCATTGCTGTGATCGCAGACATCATGCCCCTTACGGATATAAACAGAGCAATCGTAAAAGAGGGCCTTAAAATTTTGATGAGCTCGCCAAGACCATCTTCTATTATAATAAGGGATTTTTTAAATAAGAGCTCCATTACATCCGAAGACATAGGTTTTGCGATTGCACCGCGTATTAATTCCGCAGGAAGACTCGAAGACGCCAGTATTGCACTGGAGTTTTTAACTGCACAAACAACAAATCAAGCCTATTCACAATTTGAAAAACTAAACGCACTGAATGAAATAAGAAGAGAAACGGAAGCAAAAACTACGAATGAAGCGCTTGAGTTTGTGGATGAAGAAGATACTATTATAGTTGTGGCAAAAGAGGGATGGCATGAGGGCGTTGTAGGAATCGTAGCCTCTAGACTGGTGGATCACTTTTCAAAACCGGCGATTGTCCTGAGTATCAACAACGGTGTTGCCAAGGGAAGTGCCAGAAGTATAGGGAACATAAATATATATGAACTCATCAAACAAAACAGCAGCTTTTTAACAAAATTCGGCGGACATAAAATGGCGGCAGGTCTGGGGCTTAAAGAGGGAAACATAGAGCTTTTTAAATCTGCCGTCAACAAAAGCGCTTCAAAGCTTGCCTCATCAGACTTTGTATCTCTGGATGAGGTTGTAGGCATTCTTCCTAGCAATGAGATAGACTTTGAACTCCTGGAGCTGCTAGAGAGTTTTGAGCCGTACGGAGAAGCAAACTCTCGTCCGCTTTTTTTAATGAAAGATGCCCAAATAGCAGAAATAAAATATTTCGGTAAAGAGAAATCACACACAAAAATAGTGCTTAGGCAATTTGCGCATGAGAAAAAGTATATTGAGTTAATACTATTTAAAAAAACCATTGAGATGCCAAAAGAGAAAAAATTAACCTGCAGTTACAGAGTAACAAAAAATGAGTTCAACTCACGGGTATCAGCTCAGCTTATTATAAATAAAATATATAATTATTAAATAAAAATTACCCCCTAAAATGACACATCAGCACCTTAAATAGCATTATTATAATAAAAACCAATATTTTTAAAACTATCTTAAGGCGCAAAGATGTAAAATTGATAACTTTATCACAAAAAAAGGAAAATCATGAAGAAGAATGAGATCTTAGAAGAGATTTTAAATGAAGTAGATAAGCATCCGGAGATTATGTCTCGTCGTGAGGCTTTAAAATACCTAACAATGTCTCCGTTGGCGGCATCTGTTATAGCAAGTGCTACAGTAGGTACTGCAACTGCATCTGCATCAGCGGACGTTAAAGGTAAAATAGTTATTCTTGGTGGTGGTTTAGCCGGTATGAGTACGGCGGCACGCCTTAACAACACTATCTCAAATGCAGATATAACTGTTATTGAACCGGATCCGTTATCTGTTTCTTATCAGCCTGGTCAAACACTTGTAGCTAGTGGTGTTTGGGAAATTGATGACATTATCTACAAAAGAGACGACTTTGTTCCAAGCGGCGTTAAGCTAATCAAAGGCAGCGTAACTTCTATAGATCCTGAAAACAACAAAGTTGTAGTTGACGGAAGCCAAGATGTAACTTATGATCAACTTATAGTTGCAGCTGGAGCAAACCTTAACTATGCAGCTATCAAAGGTATAGAGGGCGAGATCACATCATCTGGAAAAGATAATGCGGCTACAAAACAAGTAATTACTCAAAATGGCGTACACTCTCTTTACTTCCAAGATGGTGCTGTTGCAACATGGGCAGGTATTCAAGAGCTTATAAACAAAGCAAAAGCGCATAAAGGACCTGAAAAACTTCAAGCACTCTTCTCTAACCCAAGAGGGCCATTCAAATGTGGTGGTGCTCCGCTTAAAATCATGTATTTAACACATGCTCGTCTAGTAGAAGCTGGTGTACGTGATAAAGTAGAGATGACTTTCAACACAAACAACGGAGCACTATTTGGTATTCCTGATTACAACGCTCCAATTGTTAAGCAGTTTGAAGAGAGAGGTTTCAAAGTAAACTACAAGCACAACTTAGCTGAGTTAGATCCGGCTGCTAAAACAGCAACATTCAACAAATGGTGGATGGAGAAAAAACAGTTCGAAGATGAGATGGGTGATCCAATCTTCAAAGAAGTTGAAGTTAGCGAGCCTGTTACATTTAAGTATGACTTTATACATGTTGCTCCTCCTATGAAAACACCTGACGTTGTCGGTAAATCAAAAATCGGTTCTGCTGGTAGCTGGGTTACTGTTAACAAAGAGACTCTACAAAGCAGTTTCTTCCCGAATGTATGGGCAGTAGGTGACTGTGCCGGTGTTCCTATGGGTAAAACCGGAGGTTCTGCTCGTAAACAGTACAAAGTTGTTGTTGACAATGTTATTTCTGCAATGGGCGGTAAAGAGCCAACAGCTAAATATGACGGTTACACAGTTTGTCCACTTATTACAGGTCTTGGAACTGTTATGCTTGCAGAGTTTAACTGGACTAAAAAACCAACACCTTCATTCCCTCTTGATCCTACAAAAGAGAGATGGATTATGTGGTTATTAAAAGTTTATCTTCTTAAGCCGATGACGATTCACGGTATGCTTTCAGGTAGAGCATAAAAGAAAACTATCAAATCCTCCTTATGGAGGATTTACCCCGCACACTGTATAATATTCCCTACAATTAAATTTTACACAACATAGGAGAGAAAATGAAAAAAGCTACTATTTTAGCTTCGGTTGCCATGCTCTTTTCAATATCACTAAATGCTTTTACATTGGGCAACTTAGGTGATTTCAAATTTGAGAAGATGAACCAGAACGTTTATATTATGCATGGACCTGAACTTGAACCAAACAAAGAGAATGAAGGATTTATGAACAACCCTTCTGTTATTGAGAGTGAGAACGGTCTTATAGTAATTGACCCGGGCGGGAATTACAATGTTGGTAAAAAAATTCTTGCAGAGATAGAGAAATTAAGCCCTAAGCCTATAATTGCAGTTTTTAATACTCATAAACACGGCGACCACTGGTTCGCAAACAAGAATATTAAAGAGAAATATCCTGAGGTACCGATATATGCGCTTACATATATGATTGAGCAGGTTAAAGACAATGCGGCCGAGACTTGGTACGGCATCTTGGATAGATTGACAGGAAATCTGGAAGGTACAAAACCATTCACATTCCCTAGCGAAGGTGTTGAGAATAAGCAGACTGTTGTTGTAGACGGGCAGACTTTTATTATGCGCCACTACTCAAAAGGACATACTGATACGGATATTCTTATAGAGCATACTAATTCAAATACGCTTTTTATAGGCGACAACCTTATTATTAACCGTTTTGGTGCATTTGATGAATCATCAAGCATTATTGAAAATATAAAACTGCTTGAAAAGATCAAAAACCAAGAAGACGAATTTAAAAAGTACACACTATATGTTCCGGGTCATGGTCCATCAAGCAGCGAAACAAGCAAAACAATAGATCCTTTTTTAAACTATCTAAAAATTATAGTTGAAGGTGCTCAAAAAGCTTATGACGAAGGTATGGCAAGCTATGAAATAAAACCTGAAGTAGACGAGAATCTAAAAGATTATCACTCATGGGATGCTTACGAAGGCCAAATGGGTAAACACCTGATGAAAGCCTACTCTGAAATAGAGATGTTAGACTTCTAAAAATAGAGCTGCTCTAGAGCGGCTCTTACTCTTTTTTACCAAAAATTTCAGTTCAAACACTACCTTTTTTATCTATAATATTTTATGCCTAAAATATACAAATGCCAAAAATCAAAGTCAGATATAACCATCTTAAAAGCACTTGATGATTCACTTATTGCATACGGCACTAAGTTTCACGGGATTAAAATATTTGATTTTAATGAGTGTGAAATAAAAAAAAGTATTGCTAATGCTTATCTTAATTCAACTGTGACTGCATGCGCTTTTAGCCCGAACAATGAGTTTTTTGCTTTTGTGAACAATCACGCTATATATATTTTAGAGATACAATCAAAAGAGATAATTCATACAATTGAGATCCATGACGAAGATGTTGATATTATAAGTTTTGATCCATCTTCAAACTATATTATTGCCGGAAGCAAAAACGGAAGAGTTCTTCAGTACAAAACAAATCAAACCTCACTTCTATCCAGACTTTGCTCTTTCCCATATGA
>JBFEYZ010000008.1:0-22281 GCA_041561855.1 Sulfurimonas sp.
CTGCAAGAGGAGTGGGGCAAAGTTTTTGAAACAAACGGCGATGTTCCTGAGGCAGGTATCGCAGTTATGGGGCACGTTAAAGATAAGCACGTTATAAAAAGATTTCAAGAGGAGTATGCAAAATCACTTGAGTGGTACAAAGCAAACCCTAAAGAAGCAGGAGTGCTTGTCGTAAAAACTCTTGATATGTTAAATGAGGATGGAGTAAGCGACTCTATCTCGCACGCAAGACTTAAAAACGTAACTGCCGTAGAAGCGAAGAGCGAACTAGAGTTTTTCTTCAACATCTTAAAGGAGGAAGAGCCTAAGAGTATCGGCGACAAACTGCCAAAAGATAGTTTCTACTACGGGCTTTAGTATATGAAGTTTGCTCTGAAAATTCTCAAAGACTTCCCGTCCTTTCTATGGAGCGGATGGGGAGCAGTCGCTTCTATACTGCTTTTTATAGCGCTTTGGGATGTCGGCAATCAGGTTTACGGTGATCTGGTTCTTCCGTCTCCGCTTGAGACCTTCAGAGCTCTTGGTTCGATGCTTCAAGACGATGCAGTTTTAACGGAGATACATACAACTCTCTACCGCGCTTCACTCGGTTTTGGCATCTCGCTTCTTCTGGGAACTACTCTTGGGCTGCTTGCCGGATTTTTTGCAACGGCTTCAATGATGAGCCGCCCTATCGTGACCATCCTTGTAGGTATGCCTCCGATTGCCTGGATAGTTCTGGCAATGATCTGGTTTGGCATGGGGGATGAAACCGTAATATTTACAGTCATTGTCGCCTCTTTTCCTATTATCTTTGTAGGAGCGCTTCAGGGAACACGTACTCTTGACGGTGATCTTAAAGAGATGGCTGAGAGTTTTGCTTTTCCGTGGCATATGAGATTCTTTGATGTTTACTTTCCGCATATCTTTTCATACGTTTTTCCTGCATGGGTCAGCGGTCTGGGAATGGCATGGAAAATAGTCATAATGGCGGAACTTTTAGCTACAAGCAACGGCATAGGCGCATCTTTGGCAGTTGCAAGAAGTCAACTGGACACTCCGACCGCGCTTGCCATCGTCGTAATAATGATAGCTTCGCTTATGTTTATAGAGTACATAATCTTGGAGCCGATAAAAAGAGAGGTTGAATTGTGGAGAGATTAGAGGTAAAAAAGCTGAACCACCACTTTGGTTTTACGGAGATTTTAAGAGATATCAACTTCACTCTAAAAAAGGGCGAAGTCCTCTCGATAGTCGGACCGAGCGGCGGCGGAAAAACAACGCTTCTTCATCTGTGTGCCGATCTTCTGGACGTAGAAGAAGGCAGCGTAGTAAACACTTTTTCCAGCAGTGCCTTTGCTTTTCAGGAGGCAAGGCTTTTACCGTGGAAAAACGTCATAGACAATATAGCTTTGGCTCTTATAGCCAAAGGTGAAAAGAAAGAGAGCGCTGTCAAAAAATCTCAGGAGATAGCGCTTCGTTTCGGACTTGACGAAGAGGATTTTGAAAAGTTTCCAAAAGACCTCAGCGGAGGTATGAAACAGAGAGTCTCTTTTGCAAGAGCTCTTGTTGTAAAACCCTCTCTGCTATTCTTGGACGAACCTTTTTCAGCTCTTGACATTGGGCTTAAAAAAGAGCTTCAAAGCGTGCTTATAGAGATGATAAGCAAAAAAGAGATAAGCATTCTTTTTATAACCCATGATCTTATGGAGGCCATCCGTCTGAGTGATGAGATGCTTCTTCTTAAAGCCGATCCTGGACATATAGTAAAAAAGTTCAGGTTTGACCTTATTCAAAATCAAAGAGACGATAAGTACGTCTACTCTAAAAGTGCCGAGATTCTTCAAGATGAAGAGATTATAAACACATTTGAGCTGGAGCTGAAACAGTGAGCACTCAAGAAGAAAAACCGCAGATACTGCACGCTACCAACCACTATCTTTATTACCCTGACGAAAAAGATGTTCCAGCGTATCTGGCTTACGGTTTTAGACCGGTATTTTTACTTCTAGCTCCCTATATGATAATCTCAATGCTTCTTTGGGGGCTTGTATGGAGCGGTGCGATAAATATCCCGTTTATGGACAATCTTTTAATCTGGCATATATATGAGATGCTCTTTGGAATACTTACCATAGGGGCACTCGCATTTTTAAGTACAGGTCTTCCAGAACTTTTTCCCGGGCTTGTTCCGCTAATAGGCAAAAAATTAAAATATGTGATCCTCTTATGGGTAGCTGGACGCATAAGCTTCTGGCTTATAGACGTTACTGGAGTTTACTTGACCGCCATATTAAACCTCTCTATGCTTGGCTGGCTTATCTGGTTTGGAAGAAGAGCGGTTCTGGACAGACTTCAAAGACACGCTTCTCTTGGCTATACGCTGCTTGCTCTTTTGATCATAGAGGTTTGGTTTTTTGCCTCGATGGCGGGATATGCCGTTACTTCGCCGATGGAGATACTCAAAATTGCGCTCGGTGGGCATGTCGTACTGATTCTTCTTGCACTTAGACGTGTAAATATGGAGGCGGTTAATGAGCTTATGGAAGATAAGGGCATAGACGATGTCTATATCTCACGTCCGCCGCTAACGAACCTTGCACTGTTTAGTGTTATTCTCTTTAGCGTCGCAGAGTTTTTATACCCTGCCAATTCTGCTCTGGGGTGGCTTGGGCTTGCGGCGGGGGCTGCTGTTTTAGCGGTAACAAACGACTATATTTTAAAGGACAAATTTATACTCAATCAGCCGTATGTAATATACTTAAGTTTGATCTATATTATGATCGGGATCGGATATGCGTTGATGGGGTGGACTATTTTAACCGAACAAACTAACAATATAAGCCATTTCAGACATTTTATAACAAGCGGCGGTATCGGTCTGTCTTATGTTATGGTCATGATGATAATCAGCTGGATACATACAGGGCGTCATCTGACTTCAAACATATATACTCACTCTATGGTGGCGGCAATAGTTTTAGCAACTGTTATGAGAGGCTTAGTGCCGTTTTTTGAGAGTTATTCGGATGAGCTGTATCTTTTTTCATCGCTTATATGGGTACTTCCGTTTGCTATATACATAAAGCTCTTTTTTAAATTTTTAACAGCTCCTCGTGCTGACGGTATAAAGGGTTAGAAACGGAGCCTAACTCCATAGGACGTCCGAAGTAGTAGCCTTGGAACTCGTCTATGCCGTACTCTTTTAAAAGTTTGAATATCTCCTCGTTTTCAACATACTCTGCGACCGTAGTAATGTTCAACTCCTGAGCGAAGCGGATTATGCTCTTTACCAATATTTTAGAATCACTGTCGGTCAATATATTTTGTATCAAAGAGCCGTCTATTTTCAGATAGTCAGGCTTTATCTCCAAAATATGCGCATAATTTGCATAACCGCTTCCAAAATCGTCTATGGCAATCAGCACTCCGGTTTCACGCAGTTTCTCAACCACTTTTCTCAACATTTTGAAGTTTTCAACACCCTCTTGTTCGGTTATCTCTACAACTACCCTGCGTGGAGAGTCAAACTTCTTTATCTGCTCTATCAAGGTGTCTATAATAGAAGCGTTAAAAAAATCGTTAGGCAGAAAGTTTATAGAGATCTTTTCGCTTCTGTTAGCAAACAGCGAGAGACTCTGCACCAGCATCTCTTTTGCTATCTGTATATACAGACCGCTGTTCATAGATATATCCAAAAAATCACACGGAGGCAATATCTTTTTCTCACCGCCGTCAAACTCTACTATCCTTACCAAAGCTTCATATTTTATTATTTCTCCGTTTCTGTCTGTTATAGGCTGAAAAAACGGGATCACGTTTTTATGCTCAAGCGCATATTTTATGCACCGTTTGACTCTCATAACATTTTGAGAGTACTCTTTTGTATCTACTTTCTGAGAGTACATCAAATAGGACAAAGAGTGTTTTTTGGCCTTTTTGATAGCCATCTGTGCATCTTCAAGCGGGTGTTTGTCATTAAATGCTATACCTGAATATATCTCAATGCTAATGGCCTCATCCACCCCGACTACAAATATCTTCAGAGCATTTAACTTATCGTGAAGCTCTTCAATGATTTTACAGTACTCATCCCCGTCAAAATTATCCTCTTTTTTTAAAAGAACAAACTCATCTGATGATATTCTGTATGCGTCGAAACCGTGCTTTTTTGCAAAATCATCAAATGCTTCTGCCGCTTTGATAAGTATCTCATTTCCTACATCAACGCCGTAGAGTTCATTAATTAAACTAAACTCTTTTATATTGCTCAAAATAAGCACCTTGTTTTTCGGAGAGAGCAGATTGTCATTTAATGCGTGTCTGTTCAAAAGAGTGGTCAAATGATCCGTATAAACCTGTTTAGAGAAATACTCAAACATCTTGCTAAAACCAAAATGGTGAATCGCTCCCAATATAAGCATGATTATTACAAGCATAAAAAACAGATGCTGCATAAACTCCCTGTCTTTTTTTGCAGCCGACGACATGTCAAATCCTATAACCAGATATCCGAGCGTTTCTGAAAGATGGTTGTTCAGAGGAATATTCATATCTATTTTATAAAGCTCTACATCCTCTTTATGCTCGTGTTTAAGATGCTTTGTTAGATTTTCGCTTCCATTGATATAGATATAGTCACTGCCTATCGCCACTCCCTCTTTATCTATCATTATGTCAAAAAGTGATCTGTTTACTGCAACACCGATGTCTGCACTAAAGATAGAGTTTAGGTTCTTTAAAAAATTATCTGGAGATATTCCAAGTTCGACATTTCCTATATAAACGTCATTATAAAAGATCGGTTTTGTCATACGGTAGGTCATCTCAAGATTGCCGACTTCAAAACCGCTGAATGAACGCTCAAACATATTTGTATCTATTATTAATTTTCTTTTTTTATTTAACATATCTCCGAAATACTCCGGTTTATGCGCGCGAAACAGCGTTTTTCCGTCATTTGAGCGGAATGTGAGAATATTGACTGAATTTTGGATTAATTTTAGTTCGTTATAAAACGGTAAAACTATTGAAGATATATTTTCATAATCCTGATCAAAAACCGCTTTTGCCAGACCATCCGAAGATACAAGTTCTTCAAGTCTTAGCTCAAGCTCTATTTTGTCATGTTCAAGATTTACCTCAAAAAGATTTTTAGCAGATGCCGTAACCCTTTGAAACTGCTGGTTTATCGAAGAGTTTAATTGATAATTTAAAAAAAGATAAATAACTATCCACGCAGCTCCAAGTACAATTGAAGTTAATATCAGTGTATTGCGTCTTGTCTGATTAGGGATACTCATTCCATGCTCACTATTTTTACATTAAAAATTATTATACCTTTTTCATACTAAAGCTACCATCTTTTTTTTATTTTTCACTTATATATCACTAACACTTTTGTATAATACTATTCAGTACCAAAAATAAAAGGACAAGCAATGAAAAAAATTTTACTCTTAGTTGCGCTCTTTGCAACACTATCAATAGCAGACGAAAATTTTAAAGCACACGAGCAGAAGATGCAGCAGATGCAAAAAGAGACAGGTTCTGGAGAAATGAACCAGGAGAGAAACAGACACAAAGAGAAACAGGAGAAGAAGAACCAATACAAATATGAAAATCAGTATAAAAACGGTGAGCAGGACGGTTCGAAAATGAATAACAGAGGTTCTATGAACAACGGTTCAATGGGCGGCAAGGGCGGAGGTGGCAGAAGATAACCCTTCTGCCCTCTACACCTTGGTATATAGCCAGTTCCTCTTTTTATAAATATAGACATACACCAACCCTTTTATAAGTGTCTCTATATTCATTATCACAAAGATCGCGATAATTCCATAGCCCATTTTATAAGCTATATAAGATGGTATTACTCTAAATATCCAAAGTGAAAGCACATTCACCTTCAGTGTGGTTTTTGTAGCACCTGCTCCTCTTAATGCTCCTGAGTAGACGAACATAATAGCCAGAGGGATCTGAGCAAGTCCTACAAGTATAAGATAGTAAGAAGCCACGGCAATAGTAGCGGTGTCTTTCGTAAAAAACCCAACCAAAAACTCCGGAAAAAGAATAAGAAAAAATCCAACACTGCCCATAAATACATAAGCTATACGCCCACTTATAACACCCATGTTATAGGCTCTGTCTATATTCTTTGCTCCTATGTTCTGGCCTACGAGCGCCATAGCCGCTATGGCAAAACCAAAGCCCGGCATAAAAGCGATCCCCTCTATACGAAGAGCCACCTGATATCCTGCAAGCTCTTCTGTTCCGTAAGCTGCGATTATAGCTACAAAGACGAGAAATGACATACTTGAAATCCCTCTGTCAAGTGCCGCGCTCCATCCAACATGCCAAACTCTGATAAGGTCTTTTATCCTTATCACAGGAATAATATTTAGCTTGGAGTGCGGCTTTCTTATAAGAAGGTAGTAGGCAAGAACGTTAAAACAGTAAGATATTACGGTAGCGTAAGCTGCTCCCTCTATTCCCATCGCCTCAAAACCGTAATGGCCGAAAATTAAGACATAGTTTAAAAAAGCGTTGATAGCGGTGGAAACAAGCTTGATGTAGAGAGAGTTTTTAGTGTCACCTGCGGCAGAAAGCGCATTATATAAAAGCGTATCTATAAAAATAACGACTATGCCCAGCGAGATTATCTTAAAGTAGAGTGCACCCTGTTCCACTACATCCTCTTTTGCACCCATGAGCGCATAGATACTTTCACTTCCTGCATAGCCGCCGATTGTGACAAAAACAGAAAGCACTATCGCAAATAGCGCAAGCGAATAAAGCAGTGCCGAGGCGCGTCTTTTTCTGCCTTCTCCGATAAATCGCGATATAAGCGCGTTTCCGCCCACGACATATAGCGTCATAAGTACGTTTATGATCATCATAAACTGCATGCTCATACCGACCGCAGCAAGCGCCGAGACGCTTACCATACCGATCATAAGCATATCTACGAGAATCTGAAGAATATCTACAAGATGTTTTAGCGCTGCCGGGATAGCAATAGAAAATACCTTATGCGTATCGCGTGAAATCAGTTTTGAAAAAATTGTGACACCTCTTGCATAGCCGACATCAGCTCCTCTTTTGTCTTAAATTCTAAAATGGCTCTATCCTTTTTCTCTTCATGAGCAAGAGTAAAATCAAAAACCAAAATATAGGAATTAAGCTTTACCTTATCACCGTAAAGCTCTGCCCACTCAAGACTCATCTCTGCAGTCTCACCGTTTAAATCAACTACTACTGCGGGATATAGCCGTGTTATTTTGCTTAGATCAAGATCTCCGGCACTTGATTTATAGATCATATTTTTCATAACTAAACTTTTTACTATTATTTTTCATATAGTAACCAATGAAGGTTGATAATTCGCTTTTTAACAGAGAAATATAGGGGTTTCACACTCATTTCACATACATTATTTATAATAGTTATTAGAATTTAAAATATTATCTATTAAAAAGAGTCTCTGAATGAATAAAATTATATTTCTGTTTCTCTATATCTTCATCTATATCTCGGCTGCCGAAGAGTTAACGCTTGATGAGTGCATAGACAAGGCGTTAAAAAACCATCCGGATATTAAAAAACTATCCCTAAATGTTGCAAAAAATAGAAGTTCTGTAGATATCATAAAGGCCGACTATATGCCGCAGATAAATTTTGGTGCCGAGTATAATCCTGTTAACACGTTTGTAATGCCTCAAAACGGCAGGTTTAATACGATCGAGGATGAGAACTGGAAAGTAAGCGCTTCGCTTAATCAAAAAATATATGACTTTGAAAAGACCACCTCAACCGTAAAAGCGTATGAAAAAGAGCTAAACAGAGCCGATTTTACACTCGAGGATGCAAAAGCTCTTCTTATTTATAAAGTAAAAAACAACTATAACTCAGCACTTCTTCAAACCAAAGCACTCAAAGCAAGGCAAAAAGATATTCAAGCAAAAGAGGAGCTTTACAAACAGGCACTTGCACTAGTTAATGAGGGGTTGAAAACAGAAGCGGACAGTTCAAGCATACTTAGTGCTCTCTATATGGCCGAAGATGCTCTTGCCATAACCCAGGCAGAACTTAACAAAGCGCTCTCAACACTCTCTCTTTACACTGGGGAGAAAATAGATTCAAAAACTGCTTTAAAAGAGGAGATTTCCTCAACAAAAGATAGGAAGACTCTGCTTATCGAGGATATTTTGGCAAGGAACTTTTCACTTAAAAGCTCAAAAGAGGAGATACAAAGAGATGCCCTGCTCTATGAAGCATCAAAAGCCCAGAACTACGGCTCAATAGATGCAGTTGCATCTTATACTCATCAGAATTCTCTTAACGAGTACGACACATCTCTTGTCGGTATTACACTAAATATACCTCTTTACAGCGGCGGCAGAATCACAGCACAATCACAACAGGCCAAAATATCAAAAGAGATGGCAAAAGAGTCATATAACGCGCAAAAACTTCTTCTTGAAGAGGAGACGGCAGATCTGCTTATAGACCTAGAGAGGTACAAACACACCATTAAAACAAAAGAATCACTTATAGAATCGGCGAAGGCTGCAAAAAAAGTAGTTGAAGCAAGATACAAAGAGGGGCTCTCTACCTACATAGAAGTTCTTGATGCCACTTCTGTGCATCTATACGCCGAACTCGGACTTATTGAAGCCGAATTTGCCATAAAAAACATAATCAACAGACTCGAGTATCTACAAGGAGAACTTAGATGAACAGATATCTGAAATATTTTGCGATAACGATTTTAACATCCCTTGCGGCACTGCTTTTTTATAATAAAGTTTATGTCGTAAAATCGACGTTTGAGACTACACAACCGACTGTCGGAGATCTTCATGTAACTATCCGCGGTATAGGGAACGTGGATGCTAAAAACATATACACCATCACGGCACAAAGCGGCGGAAAAATACAAAACATCTACTTTGACGAAGGAATGTGGGTAAAAAAAGGGGACCTTCTACTAAGCATTGACCCGGTTGAACTTCCAATGCTTCTTGATGAAGCAAAGCATGCCCTGCAAAAAGCGGCTCATGAGATAGATGCCGCTAAAAGCTCACTTGAGAGTCTGTTGGCGCAGAAAACGCTTCTACAGACAACATATGAGCGCTATAAAAAACTTATAGAGCAGAAGTTTGCTACGCAAGCTGAGTATGACAAAGCAAAGAGCGACCTGCAAAACATCGACGCACAGATAAGCGCTTCAAAAGCGCAGATAGCTTCTGCCTCCTCCGAAGAGATGCGCTTGAAAAAGAGCATAGAGGCTATTAATGAAAAGATAAAGCGGCTTAATATCCACTCTCCTACTGACGGCTACATTGTGACAAAGGAAGCGGAGGCGGCACAATACGTTTCACCTTCGACACCAATCTTTAAAATAGTAGACCCAAAAACACTCTGGGTAAGAACAAATATAGATGAAAGAGTAGCAGACAAAATAAAACTCGGGCAGAAAGCCACTATAAAACTTCGCTCAAGACCAGAGAGTGAACTTAGCGGAACCGTAGAGAGAATCGTTGCCATGAGCAACCTTGTTACACTCGAGAGAGAGATCGCGATAGGCTTTGACACCGTCCAAACCGAGTTCTATATTAACGAACAGGCCGAGGTAAAGATAGAAGTCGAAAAATATGAAAACACTCTGAAAGTTCCATCCAGACTTGTTGTTACAAAAGAGGACAAAAAAGGAGTTTGGATAGCTTATAACGGTACTGCCCGTTTTCAAAATATCTCCGTTATAGAGCAAAACGACGAGGAGACAGGCATCTCCTGGGGGATAAACGAAAACAGCGAACTGCTTTTATATAACGGCGGCAACAAACCTCTAAGCAATGGGATGAAGATATATAGATGATAAACTTAGCCGCTAGAGATATAAAACACACTCTTGGCAAATTCATAGTCACCGCTATGGGGGTGGGGATGCTGCTTGGAATTGTTCTTATTATGATAGGGGTATACCGCGGAATGATGGTAGAAGCAGAGATCTTGCTAAACGATATAAATGCGGACCTGTGGATAGTTCAAGAAAACACAATGGGGCCGTTTGCAGAATCATCAAGAGTTCACGAAGATCTAAAAAATATCATCTATGTCATGCAGGGAGTTGACAAAAGCGAAGCGATGACCTTTCAAAACATACAGCTTCCTCACCGGAACAAACCTGTTCGAGTTGTAGCCGTGGGGTATGACATCTACGGAGCCATAAACCCAATAAATCCAAAAAGGCTGATAAAAGGACGGGAATTAAAGAGCGACCATTATGAGATAGTCGTAACCGACAAGACAGGATTTGGGCTTGGCGAAAAAATAAAGCTCGGACGCAATTTATACACAGTTGTAGGTGTTACACACAACACAGTCTCAAACAGCGGCGATCCTCTTGTCTACATCAGCCTCAAAGATGCTCAAGAACTGCAGTTCTTATATTCAAACAAAGAGATACAAAACAATATTGCCAGAGGGGTGCAGAACTCGGAATCATTTATGGTAAATACAATTGTCGCAACGGTAAAAAAAGGCTTTGAGATAGATGAAGTAGCCCGTGACATACGAAAGTGGCAGCACAAAAGCGTCTATACTGCCAAGCAGCAAAAAGATATACTTACTAAAAACCTTATTGAGAAATCTTCAAAACAGATAGGACTCTTTACTGTGATCCTTGTTATCGTCTCAACAATAATCATTGCACTTATAATCTACACTATGACATTGGAAAAGATGAAAGAGATAGCCATTATGAAGCTTATGGGACTTCCGAACTCTTTGATAATCTCTATGATAGTAAAAGAGACCCTTATACTGGGAGTCTTTGCGTTTATATTTGGAAATATATTTTCACATCTGACTTACGACAAGTTTCCAAAACTGGTAGTACTGCAGATCCCTGATGCCTGGGCGCTTTTTGGCGTAGTGATAGTAGCTTCCATATTAGCCTCTTTTGTAGGTGTGAAAAAAGTTATAAGTGCCGATCCTGCAGCGGCGATCGGAGGATGACATGAGCGGACAAAGTGCAATAAAAGTTAAAAATTTAATCAAAAATTTCGGCAAAGACGAAAATCTTGTCAAAGTTATAGAAAATGCATCGTTTGAGATTCAAAAAGGAGAAGTAGTCGCCCTCATAGCTCCAAGCGGTGCGGGAAAAACAACACTTTTAATGATGATAGGATGCGTGTTAGAACCGACAAGCGGAGAGATATGGCTAGGTGATGATATAGTCTATCAAGACAGATGGATGGCAAAAGACACCCGCCGCATACGAAGAGAGAAGATCGGTTTTATATTTCAAGCCCACTACCTCATACCTTTTTTAAATGTCATGGAGAACATAACGCTTCTTCCGCAAGCCAACAATGTAAGCGAAGCGGATGCGAAAAAAAAGGCAATTGAACTTTTGGAGTATCTTGAGATTGCAGACAAAGCAAACAATATGTCATCCCAGCTCTCAGGCGGTCAAAATCAAAGAGTCGCCATAGCAAGAGCTCTTGCAAACAACCCGCAAATCATTTTAGCAGACGAACCTACAGCCGCACTTGATAGCGAGAGATCCGTAAGTGTTATAAAGATGCTCAAAAAAATAGCCAGAGAGCAGAACGTGGCGATAATCACTGTTACTCATGATGAGAGAATCCTTCCATACTGTGACAGAATCATGAAGATACAAAACAGAGGCATAGTTTTTCACGGAATAGATGAAAATGAAATCTTATAGAGCCTATTCACACCTGCTTCACAAACTATTGTTACCATAAACAAAACAAGACAAGGAATTTATTATGGATGTAACTTCAACAAACCAGATGCAGCAGCTACAGATGAGAAAAATGGACGGCTCTGGCGGCGGTCATGAGCAAGGCGGGATGAAAGAGATTATGCAAAATCTTTCTACTGAGGATAAAAACAGTTTAATAGAGCAGCTTAGTTCTATGGACAAAGATCAAAGAATGCAAACTGTTTCCGAGATGAAACAGCTGGATGCATCTTCCATGAGCGCCCAAGATTACACAAAAGCACTCTTTGATATATTGGATAAAAAAAATACGGATGAGACAGTGAGTGAAGGCTTTTCGGTATATGCTTAATTTTGATATAATTTTTTATGAAAATATTATACCTGGAAGATGATCTTAATCTATCGCAAACCGTTGAAGAATTTCTCAAAGATGAGGGGTTTGAAGTAGTTTGCGTCTATGATGGAGATGAGGCGCTGGAAGCTGTTTATGCTGCAAGCTTCGACCTTTTTTTACTAGATGTTAATGTTCCAAATATCGACGGATTTAAACTCTTAAAAGAGTTAAGAGATGCAGATATTTCCACCCCTGCAATATTCATAACATCCCTAAAAAGCATAAATGATCTCTCCTTGGGTTACCACAGCGGTGCGGACGACTATATAAAAAAACCGTTTGCCCTAAAAGAGCTGCTTCTAAGGATAACCGCTCTGCTAAAGCGAGAATATAAAACACAAGAACAGCTTCTGAATATAAACGACAATACATATCTTAACATCTACTCCAACGAACTTATAAAAGACGGGGGAAAGATAGCGCTGGGTCAAAAAGAGTTCCTCTTGCTCAAACTGCTTTTAAAATACAAGAACGAGTGCGTCAGTTTTGATACCATCTATCAAAACGTCTGGCAGTTTAACGAGACCCACAGCTATATGAGCCTAAGGACCTATATAAAAAATTTACGCAAATATATAGGAAAAGAGCATATACAAAGCATCAAAAATTTCGGATACAAACTTGTATAGCGGAGAGAAAAGAAGTATTATCTATGTTTTGGGGCTATATCTAAGCTCTACACTTCTTCTGATAGCAACAATTTTTACAAGTTACTATTTTTACGAAAAAGATCAGCTTATGAATGACGAAAAGGAGATTTTAAAAAGATATGCGGCACAAGTAGAAGAGAAGCTCTCTATGCTGCATGAGCAAAACGGTGATAAGCTTCAGTACCCAAGATTCAGCGATTTTAAAAGTGCCGTTTACGATATAGATAAAAACATCATCTTTACTACTCTTGATGAAGAGGTAAATAACTTAGACGACGATTTTTTTGTAAAAAAGTCAAAATCACACCTCGTCTCATCGATCTCTCCCTACTATATGGGAGTTGCGTATATCGTGGTACAAAAAGAGACAAAAGATATGGATATATTGAGCAACCTGATCTATATTGCGATTGCCGTAGTTTTTATAACAATAATCACTTCATTTTTTCTTGCAAATCTGGTTTTAAAACCAATAAGGGAAAATATAAAACTTCTAGACAGCTTTATAAAAGACACTACGCATGAGTTAAACACTCCAATAACAGCAATACTCACAAACATAGAGACCATTGACTCTTCAAACTGTGACGAGAAAACACTAAGAAAATTAGAGCGCATAAAGATAGCTTCCATGAGTATCTCAAATCTCTATGAAGATTTAGTATATCTGCTTTTAAATCACAAAACATCGTTTCAAAACGTAGATTTAAATCTCTCTAAAATAGTGTTTCAAAGGGTGGAGTATTTTACAAACATGGCAAATTTGAAAAAAATAGAGTTTGTCTTAGATATAAAAAAGGATGTTCATTTTACGGCCGACAGACAAAAGATGGAGCGTCTTATAGACAATATCCTCTCAAACGCTATCAAATACACAAGCAAATCAACAAAAATAAGAATTACTTTGGATGAGGCACATTTAAGCATAGAAGATGAAGGAAAAGGTATGAGCAAAGAGGAGCTGGATAAAATTTTTACAAGATATATAAGGTTTGACAAATCCCAAGGAGGATTTGGAATCGGATACAGCATAATCAAATCAATAACGGACGAATATACTATGAAAATTGATATTGAGTCAAAACCTAACAGAGGAACAAAGGTGACTTTGACATGGTAAAGACAGCTCTTTTTTTTACTCTTTTTTGTATATTTTTAAATGCTTCTGAGTTCGACAGAAACTGCCTAAACTGTCACGGAGACGATTTTAAATTTCATGTTATCATGAAAAAATACACTCTAAAGTACAGCAGTGAAACCAAAATTAAAAAGGCTATGTTCGAGTATCTAAAAGAACCTATAGCTGAGAGATCGATCCTTCCATCAGAATACATAAAAAGATTCGGTATCAAAGAGAAGAGTACTCTTGACGACGAGACACTTAAAAAGATGATAGATGTCTACTATAAAGAGTTTAACCTGCCGTCTAAGCTCTACTGAGTATTTTTTTGATGATATTTACAACAGGTAAAACTATTGCTCCTATGACCAGACCGATAAGCAAGTCGTTCACAATAGCCGGAAACACCCCTATATAGTAGTTGTGAAAAAACTCTATTTTATGAGAGAGTATTCCACCTCCGACCAAGATCATTGCAAAAGTTCCGACAAATGCCAGAGTTTTTATAAGCTTCGGCATAGCTCCGATAAGAAAACTACCGCTCTTTATATGTTTTTTGTCTATAAGCCAAAAACCGACATTATCCATTCTCACTATCAAAGCGACAAGTCCGTAAACTCCAAAAGTAGCCAAAAGAGCGACAATAATGGTCGAGGAGACCTGAACCCCAAACGACTTGTCGGAGACTGCGGCAAGAGCGATTACTACTATCTCTATGGATAATATAAAGTCCGTTAACACCGCAGACTTTATCTTCTCTTTCTCTATCTCCAAGATATTCTCTTTTGTCGAGCTTAAGAGCTCCTCATCTTTAACTTCATCTTTTTTATGAAACAGATACTCCTCTATCTTCTCGACTCCTTCATATAGAAGAAAAAGCGCACCAGAAACAAGAATGATCGTAATTAAAAAAGGAGCAAAAGCGCTCAGTATAAAAGCTACCGGCAAGATAATTGCCTTGTTTTTCAGAGAGCCTTTTGTGATAGCCCAGATGACTTTTAGCTCTCTTGATTGATCAAACCCTGTAGCCTTTTGCGCATTTACCGCTAAATCATCTCCAAGAATTGCCGCCGTTTTTTGCGTTGCCGTCTTGCTTGCAACAGCCACATCGTCTGCAAGCATCGCAATATCGTCTAATAGTAAAAAAATACCTGATGCCATCTGTCTATCCTACCTCTTTAATGTTTTGGGTACTTAGCACCCATTTAAAATATAGCGCCCCGACTACAAATCCAGAGCCAATAAGGAATGTTATAAACTCCAAAGAGAAGCCTTTTGCCGCCAAAAAACCTATCATAAAAGATGTAACGGTAGCAGATGTCAGAAACAACATATCGTTATATGCAACGATGCGTCCGTAATATTTCTTCTCTATATTTTTTTGCAAAAGCGTATATGTATATGACCAAAGAGTTGTGGTAAAGAGCCCAACGATAACACTTGCAAAGAGCGACATATAGAAATCATCCATAAGGTATGCCCATAGCCAAATTGCCAATGCTTGAAATAAAAAGATATTTACCAATCTTTTATTGTTTATCCAGTTCCCAAGAATAACCGGTCCGATAACAAGACCTACTGCTCTTGATGCATGCAAAAGCCCAAGGGCTAAAGATGTAGCAATTATTGAAGCGTAATATTTATCTACCATAAGTGCCACAAGAGCGTCAAAAGCAGTCAGCCCTACAAATGAGTGCATCAGCATTAAATGAACGGCACGAGGATTTCTCTTAAAATATCTGAAACTATCACGCATCATCTCTTTTAAGCTCTCTTTGCTTTTTATGAACTCCGCTTCGATATGAAGAGAGTAAAGCAGAAAAAATGCAACGACAAACATCATGGCATCAAGAATAAAAGCGATCTTTACCCCAAGCCAAAAAACAACAAAACCGCTAAGTGCCATACCCAGAGTATATGAGAGCGACCATATTATTGAGTGAAGCTCATTTGCCTTTTGAAGCTTATCTCCTCCTAAAAGTTTAGGCAATAGCGACATCTCGGTCGTAAAATAAAAACTGGCTGCTGCCATCTTGATAAAAACAAGCATATAAAGAAGCCTCAGATCAGAGAGTTCATTTACAAATACCAAAAAAAGAGTAGCGAATATCTCGACGGCGATCAATATCAACATAAGTTTTTTTGGTTTCATGTTATCTATAATTGCGCCAGAAAACGGTGCCTGTATTATTCCTGAGAGAAAATGCAGCATTGCCGTAAAAGCTACGACTTCGGGAGAGACCTTTAGATGTAAAAGAAGCGTATATATGGCGACATTGCTAAACCATGCTCCAAAATATGCAATCAACTGTATAAAAGAGAGTCTTCTAAGAACTGTTTCTGACTTTAATAACTGTATGTATTGTTTCATAAATGCAAGATTATCATAATTTAAAAACAAAAAAAGTCATTTTTTAGCTAATTTTTCTAAAGTTATTTTTTTTTGTGTCGATTTGGTCTGTAATAATATTCTTTACTTTAGGAAAAGGAGTAAGTCATGGATGGCATAGCAAATGTTGCAAAACAGCAGCAGTCTCAAATGGGTCAACAAGAAAACCAAGGCGTTAGAACTGCTCAAACAAGGCAAGTAGAACAGCCTAAACAAGTTGACGTTGTCAGAGAAATGCAAAGAGATAATGTTAATAATGCTCAGAAAATAGACTCTAAGGAGCAGATGAATGATTTGGTTGATCAACTAAACAAAGCATTGGCTCCTATGACTACAAATATAAAATTTGGTGTTGATTTTCAAGATATTTTTTACGTATCGGTTATTGAATCCGAGACAAACAAAATGATAAGAAGATTTCCGGCTGAAGAAGCTGTCGGTTTTCTTCCGAAAATGAAAGAAGTCTCAGGAATTCTTTTTGATTCAAAAGGATGATCTTACATCCTTTTGATCACTCTCCCCTTTGTAAACCTTGCACTAATAGATAGTTGCCCAACCATATAATTTCACTAACCATTCTTTAATACTTTTTGTTGTAAAATCGCGGTAATTATTTTGCTTGCAAGGGTTTTTATATGAAAAAAGAAGTTAAAAAAGTAGTTTTGGCATATTCAGGTGGACTTGACACCAGTGTTATTTTAAAATGGCTGCAAGAAGAGTACAATGCAGAAGTAATTACTTTTACTGCCGACCTGGGCCAAGGCGAAGAGGTCGAACCTGCACGCCAAAAGGCGCTTGATAATGGAATCAAGCCTGAAAACATTTTCATCCTTGATGTACGAGAAGAGTTTGTAAAAGACTATGTATTTCCTATGTTTAGAGCAAATACGATATACGAAGGCGAGTATCTGCTGGGAACTTCTATAGCAAGACCGCTCATAGCGAAAAAACAGATAGAAATAGCAAATAAAATGGGCGCAGATGCAGTGTCTCACGGAGCTACAGGCAAAGGAAACGACCAGGTAAGATTTGAGCTTGGATACCTGGGTTTAAAACCCGATGTTACGGTAATTGCACCTTGGAGAGAGTGGGACCTTAACTCAAGAGAGAAACTGTTGGCCTATGCTAAAAAACATGGAATAAAAATCGATGCAAAACACATGGACAAAGACGGTAATCCAAAAGTAAGCCCTTACTCGATGGACGCTAACCTGCTTCATATCTCTTATGAGGGACTTCACCTTGAAAACCCTATGAATGAACCGGAAGAATCCATGTGGTTATGGACCAATTCACCAGAAAATGCTCCGGATGAAAAAGAGTACATCACTATCGGATACAAAAATGGCGACCCTATATCTATCAACGGTGTAGAGATGTCACCTGCGACACTGCTTAAAACTCTAAATGAATACGGCAACAAGCACGGTATAGGAAGAGTTGATATAGTTGAAAATAGATTTGTCGGAATGAAAGCGCGTGGATGCTACGAAACTCCGGGCGGAACTATAATGCTAAAAGCACACCGCGCCATCGAATCCATCACACTTGACAGAGAAGAAGCACATCTAAAAGATGAATTGATGCCTCGTTATGCAAAACTTATCTACAACGGCTTCTGGTTTACACCGGAGCGTGAAATGCTTCAAGCTGCGATCGACGCAACACAAAAGTATGTTCAGGGAACAGTCAAGTTGAAGCTTTACAAAGGTAACGTAGAAGTAGTCGGCAGAGAATCTGACATGTCTTTATACTCGGAAGCGCACTCAACATTTGAAGAAGATGAAGTCTATAATCAAAAAGATGCAGAAGGCTTTATCCGCTTAAATGCTCTGAGAAGAATTATTGCCGGTAAAAAAAGAAACAAATAACCATATAAAAGGAATATTATGAGCATTATAAAGATAGACATGAACTCTCCTGAGTTTCAGGATGAGATGCAAAAAACGATAAAGTTTACGGATAAAGTAAACAAACAGTTTGGATGGGTTTATAATCCTCAAGCAGAAGTAAACGAAGGCGTACAAATGGGTCTTGCAAGAAACAAGATGATGTACGGTAAACGTTTCTGCCCATGCTTTATGGTAGAAGTCGTAGATGATAAGCCAAGAAGCGTTGAAGACAGAATCTGTCCTTGTAAACCGGCAATCGAAAAAGAGATACCGGAAGATGGTGTTTGCCACTGCGGGATCTACTGTACCCCTGAATTTGCGGCAAAAAAAGCGGCAGAAATGGGTATAGAAGAGGCTGTTCATACACACTCTCGCGGTTTAACAAAAGAGGAAGCTCAAACTCTACTGAGTAAAAGCGAACTTGACGGAGACGAGGTAATCTCTCTGCTAGAAGCTAAAGAACTTGGCATGGTAGATTTTAAACTCGTAGATGTACGCGAACACATGGAGTGGCAGATGGGTCACATCAAAGGGGCAGACAAACTTGTTCCTACAAGCAGTTTTTTTGCAGCTCTTGAAGATGCAAAACTAGATAAGAATGAGAACATTATTCTCTACTGCCATGTCGGAAGCAGAAGTGCACATTGTGCAAGAATCTTAAACGATATGGGATATACAAAAATAGGAAATCTAACTTATGGGATCGTCTCTTACGGCGGCGAAATAGAGAGATAGGAAAAGTATGAAAGTTCTACTTATAAAAGATGTCAAATCTTTGGGCAAAGCTGGCGAAGTCAAAGAAGTAAAAGACGGCTACGGCCAAAACTTTTTAATCAAAAAAGGGTTTGCAAAACATGCCACACCCGAAATCTTAGCTCAACATGCCCAAGATGAGAGAATAGCGGCAGAAAATCTTGCAAAAGAGATTGCGGATCTAAAAGATCTTGCTAAAAAGCTAGATAAACTAGAAATCGTAATTACTAAAAAACTTGGGCAGAACGGTCATCTGTTTGGCTCAATTACAAAAGACGAAGTGGCACACGCACTTCAAGAACAACACAATATCGAGATAGACAAAAAACACATTACAGACAAGGTTGCCATCAAAACAGTAGGTGAGCATGACTTGGATCTTAAGCTTGGACACGCAATCCATGCAACACTGCATGTGGATGTTCAGGGGGAATGATCTATCTATGAGGTGCTTTTTCTCGCCGACAGGCGAAGCTTTAGTGAGGGGAATTTGCAAAGAATTCACTTCTTTGTAAAAGGAGACAGATATGTTTGATGCTACTACCATACTTGCATACAAAGGTAAGAACAAAGCAGTTATCGGCGGTGACGGCCAGGTCACTTTCGGCAACAGCGTTCTAAAAGGCAATGCGACAAAGATCCGCACACTTCACAACGGAAAAATCTTAGCCGGTTTTGCTGGAAGTACGGCTGACGCTTTTAATCTCTTTGATATGTTTGAAGATTTTTTGGAAGCAAAAAAAGGCGACATCCTAAAATCAGTTATAGAGTTTTCAAAAGCTTGGAGAAAAGACAAAGTTCTTCGTCGTCTTGAAGCGATGATGATTGTTTTAAACAATGAACACATATTTATCCTGACAGGCAACGGAGATGTTGTTGAACCAGAAGACGGAGAGATAGCTTCTATAGGCAGCGGCGGGAACTTTGCCATATCTGCGGCGCGTGCTCTAAAAAAACATGCCCAAATGGATGAAGAGTCACTTGTCCGCGAAAGCCTGAGTATTGCTGCAGATCTGTGCATATATACAAACCACAACATAAAAACTCTTACGTTAGACGGAGAAACTAAGTGAATTTAACGCCAAAAGAGATAGTAGAATATCTGGACAAATATGTCATCTCTCAGCATAATGCAAAAAAAACAATTGCACTGGCACTAAGAACCAGATATAGAAGAATGCAGTTAACACCAGAACTTCAGAAAGACATCATGCCCAAAAACATTCTTATGATCGGCTCTACCGGTGTCGGTAAAACTGAAATCTCAAGACGTTTGGCGAGTATGATGAAGGTTCCTTTTATAAAAGTCGAAGCAAGCAAATATACAGAGGTCGGCTTTGTGGGGCGTGACGTTGAATCTATGATAAGAGATCTCGTTGTAGCATCTATCTCAATTGTAAAAGCTGAAAAAGAGGAAGAAAACAGAGAAAAAATAGAAAACTATGTCGTAAACAAGATAGTCGAAAAACTGATCCCCCCTCTTCCAGCTGGTGCGAGCGAATCTAAAAAGGACGACTACCACAGACTGCTTGAAGCGACTGAAAAAAGAGTACTCTCCGGCGAGATGGATGACAAAATAATAGAAATCGAGTTTGAGAAGATACACATAGAGTTTAACGATACAAATCTCCCGCCAGAGATGGCAAAAGTTCAAGAGTCCTTCTCAAAAGTCTTCTCACAGATGAATAGAGAAGATAATAAAAAAGAGGTAAGCGTAAAAGAGGCGAAGTCTATATTAAGAAGCGAAGCAAGCACAAAACTTATCGATTCTGCAAGTATCAACGCCGAAGCGCTTAGACGCGCAGAAGACGGCGGAATTATCTTTCTTGACGAGATCGACAAAATAGCTATCAGCGAAAAATCCCAAGGAAGAAATGATCCGAGCAAAGAGGGAGTACAACGCGATCTGCTTCCGATAGTAGAAGGAAGCAGTGTAAGCACAAAGTACGGAGTCATAAATACGGACCATATCCTCTTTATCGCTGCCGGGGCATTCCATCTCTGTAAACCAAGCGATCTTATACCGGAGCTTCAAGGAAGATTCCCTCTTAGAGTCGAGCTTGAGTCTCTAACGGAAGAAACACTTTACCAAATACTGACACAGACAAAAAATTCTCTCCTAAGACAGTATGAAGCACTTCTTAGTACGGAAGGAATGAAACTTGTTTTTGAAGATGAAGCAGTAAGAGCAATAGCAAAACTGGCTCATCGTGCAAATGAGATAACTGAAGACATAGGAGCAAGAAGGCTTCATACAGTTCTTGAGAGAGTTTTGGAAGATATTAGTTTTAATGCTGATGAATATAAAGACAAAGAGTTTATAGTCACCCAAGAGTTAGTGCACGAAAAATTAGATGTCGTCGTCGAAAATGATGACCTATCCAGATATATTTTATAGGAAACAATATGACTAAAGCAGGGTTTGTATCATTGATCGGTCGTCCAAACGCAGGAAAAAGCACGCTTATGAACTCTCTTTTGGGTGAAAACATTGCAATGGTAAGCCAAAAAGCAAATGCGACAAGAAAAAGGTCAAACGCCATTGTTATGCATGGAGATGCACAGATTATCTTTGTAGATACTCCGGGGCTTCATGAGAGAGAAAAAATACTAAACCAGTTTATGCTTGATGAAGCCCTAAAAGCTATGGGAGACTGTGATCTTATCGTCTATCTTGCTCCCGTTACCGACAATGTTGAAAACTATGAAAAATTTTTAAAACTAAACAACTCAAAGATAAAACATATTATTGTTCTTAGCAAGATTGACCAAGTATCTCAAGAAAAGCTATTTAAAAAAATAAGTCAATACAGTCAATTTTCAGACCATTTTGAAGCACTGATTCCCGTAGCGGTACCAAAAAAAATAGGTCATAAAGACCTGTTGGAAACAATATCAAAACTTCTACCCGAGTCTCCTTTTTTATACGACCCTGAAGATCTGACCAGTGAACTTGTCCGCGATATATATGCAGGATTTATAAGAGAGGGCGTATTTCAAAACGTAAGCGATGAAATTCCGTACGAATCCGATGTTATAATCGATAAAATCTATGAAGAGAAAAACATAGACAAAATTATTGCGACAATAATAGTAGAAAAAGAGTCTCAAAAAGGGATAATCATAGGCAGAGGCGGAGAGTCAATTAAAAGAATCGGAAAATACGCAAGAGAGAAAATAGAATCTCTTAGCGGTAAAAAAGCATATCTTGATTTACAGGTCGTTGTAAAAAAAGGCTGGAGCAAAGATAAATCATATTTAAAAGAGGTTGGTTATAGTTCATGAAGTTACTGTTAATTGTATTTTTAAGTCTAAATATCTACGCAGGCGATATATTGACAAGCTA
>JBFEYZ010000009.1:0-21769 GCA_041561855.1 Sulfurimonas sp.
CGGTTTCATCAAGAACTACAAAGCAGATGATCTAAAAGTTTTTATAGATTTTTTCTACCAAACGGATCATAAAAAACTCCCTTCAGGACCTGACGGTCTTTCTCAAGGGATTCTTGGAGCAAACAATATACCGCTATCAAGATCTGGAGATGCTCCATTATGGCTGGAAGAGTACTCTCTTGGATTAAACCTTGAGTATAAAGATCTTTCCGTTAAAGCGAGGATTCTTGAGTACAAGAAAGGGAGCGCTTACGGAATCAACTATGCTCTTCCTCAAGAGAGCGATCGTGTAAAACTGCCCAGCTACTATCTAGATCTTGAATATAACAAAAAAATAAGCGATTATGCGCTAAAAATAAATGCAGGGATAAAGTATGATGCATTTGATTCATATTCAAAACTACTGCCTGATGACTTAAATGTTAGCAATGTTATTTTTAATGATGGAGTATACGGAGAACATTTTGCCGCACAACGCACTCTGTACCAATCATCTTATCTAAAATACTGCGGAGCAGAAAAGCACATTATTACGTTGGGGTACCGTATTATAAGAGAAGAGACCATCGATATGGTATCAAAGCTCTCAAATAGAACTACCGGCGATGTAGAACTTGTTGACTATAGCGAGACTCTGCCATTTTTTGACAAAAATGCAAAGCGCGACACTATTATCTTGTCTCTACAGGACGAATTTGAATTAAATAACAACCTTAGCTTTATTTACGGTTTTAACTATGAAGAGACATCATATAAGGATGCAGGTCTTGAGCCTAGAGTCTCTATGGTATATCAACTAGATACAGAAAATATTTTTAAAGCAATATACAGCCGTTCGCACAGAAACGCATCTTGGCAGGAGATGTTTACTATGAACAATCTTTCCAGAGTAGGCAGCACTGATTTGGAACCAGAAATTGTAGACGCTTTTGAGGCTGCATATATTAAAAAATTATCCAATGACTCATATCTCCAGACAAACCTTTTTTATCTTCTAAATAAAGACCAGATATACAACTCATCTACATCACCGGAATATAAAAACGCAATGGATACGGATATTTACGGTTTTGAACTGGAATACAAAGGGGATATTTCATCTTATGATCAGTTATATCTAAACTACTCTTACGTAACAGGAAAATCTTATATTAACGATGAAGCGAGAAGTTTCTCGCTCTCAAACGTTGCGCATCATTTGGCCAAAGGCTACTATATCTATAACCTAAACAGAGCTTTGTCACTTAGTACTACGGCTAAATTTGTCGGTTCAAAATGCAGGGTCTACGGGGATACGCGCCAAAAAGTTGAAGCTTACTCTACCTTTGATACTGCTATGCAGTACAAAAACAAAAAACATGACTATGCTTTGACATTTAGCATAAAAAATATATTCAACTCTACTGTAAAATTTCCGTCTGCAGTACACACATACCCTGAGGATTACGAACAAGAACGTAGAAATTTTTTAATAACATTCAAAAAAGAGTTTTAAGTGAAAAAAATAGCTCTTTTGCTCATCATACTAGTTAATTTTGCTTATGGGTATACATACAACAGACTTTTGCTAAAAGCCCAAGCATCGATTTTCCCAAAAATAATCATGCTTGATAAAAAAGTTTCTGATAAACTAGTTGACGGGAAGATCGTATACACTATTGTTTATGAAGAAAACGACTACTATACCGCTGTAGATATAGGCGAGTTTATAGAGTCAAACTATAGGCTAAACAAGAGTAAGTACAGCTATAAAATAAATCTGGTAAAGTTTTCGGAATTTTCGGATGAGACTCAAGCAACGGCAATTTATGCCTTGAATTCTGACATACATATCGAAAAGATTGCGCAGAGTGCAGCCAAAAAAGGTGTCATCTCCTTTGCTTACGATATAAATAATTTAAAACAAGGGATTCTCTTTTCTTTGATGCTTGAAAAATCAACCGTGCTTTATATAAACAAAGAGAATCTAGATACAAAAAAGGTTGATTTTGTTGATTCGCTTTACCAGATCGTAAACTTTATTGATAAAAGCGGCAATTAAAGATATAGATTATTTAATATATATGTTAAAATGTCTTCAAATTATATCAATATGGGTTTAAGACATATAAATGAAAAGAAAAAATTTTAACTCGCTCTCTACCAAAATAGTACTGTCGATCGCTCTTGTTTCTGTTATTATAACTTTGGTTATTTTTATAGTTTCCAACAAAATAAACAAAGAGGCATTTCATCAAATAGAGATCGAAAAAGCAAATATTATCGCACAGACCATAGAGCCGCTTATTGCACTTAACATTTATCTAGGTATGGAAGATAAAATAAACCAGATAACGCTTCAACTTATAGAAAATCCAAATATTCTTGCCGTAAAAATATTGAAAGACAACAAGCTTATCAACTATATAGAGTCAAAAGAGTACAAAGAAGATATTGCTGAATCTTTTGTGATAGAGAGAACTCTTACTCAGCCAAACTCGTCAAAAACAATAGGCAAACTAGTGCTTATGTACTCAAATAAAGGGTATAAAAAGCTTATATCTAAATATACTAACCTAACCGCTATTCTTATCTTGTCGCTGGTAGTTCTTCTTACACTGTTCGGTATTTATGTAAAAAAACTTCTATCACCGCTTAAACAAATATCCAGACTACTGAGGAACTACTCTCCAAACAAAAGTATAGAGATCCCGTTTATATCGCAAAACAATGAGATCGGTCTTATCTCTGGCGCTCTGTGTAATATGCAAAGAAAAATAATGCAGTATTCAAAAAAACAGGAAAACATAAACCATTATCTTGAAGGTAAAGTAAACGAAAAAACGCTTGAGCTTCGTGCACAACTATATATAGACACGTTAACAGGCCTTCCAAACAGGTTCAGTATGTTTAACGACATAGTAGAGATCAATGACGGGGCACTGCTCATCGTCAATATCGATGATTTTAAAGAGATAAATGATTTCTTTGGGCATCTTGCAGGTGATATTGTTTTGAAAAAATTCTCAAACAGACTCAAAAATATGTTTAAAAATAATGAGTTAATTAAACTAAAACGCCTCTCAGGAGATGAGTTTGCATTATTGTTTACTCAAAAACCTTCGCTTCAAGAGTTTATCAAAACTGCAGAAAAACTAATAAGCGATGTTGAAAAGATGATCTTTTTGCACGACAACAACGAAATAAGCATAAGAGTGACAATAGGCGGAGCATATCAGCTTGACGGCGGATTAGAAAAAGCGGACATAGCCCTAAAATCCGCGAAGAAACAACAAAAGTCTTTTCTGCTTTATGATGAGAAGTTAAATATAGAAAGCCAATATAGAGAGAATATGGAGTGGGTTAAAAAACTAAAAAAAGCTATTGAGAATGATAAAATAGTTCCCTACTATCAACCCATATACGATAACACAACAGATAAGATTGCAAGCTTTGAGTCTCTTATAAGATTAATAGACGATAACGGCAAGGTAGTAAGCCCGTATCTATTTTTAAATGTTGCAAAAAAAAGCAGGCTCTACAAGACGCTTACAAAGATTATGATTGAAAAAAGCTGTGCTCATTTTGAAGATCTTGAGTATGATTTTTCCGTCAATCTCTCTGTAGAAGATATTTTAGACGCCGATATCGTAGACTACATCAAAACAAAAATAACCCAATACAACGTTGCTAACAAGATAATATTCGAGATACTTGAATCAGACGGTATCGAGAATTACGAAGAGGTCTCCATTTTTACACAGGAGATGAAAAAGCTTGGCTGTAGAATAGCAATTGACGACTTTGGAAGCGGATACTCAAATTTTGAGCACCTGCTTAAACTAAATATTGACTACATAAAAATCGACGGTACCCTGATTGAAAATCTTGACAAAGACATAAGTGCTCAAATAATCGTCGAAACTATAGTGGACTTTGCAAAAAGACTAAATATACTTACAGTAGCGGAGTTTGTACATAACAAAGATGTATATGAAAAGGTAAAGGAGCTAAACGTAAGCCGTACACAAGGCTATTTCCTTTCAGAACCTAGAAAAAGTGCAAACAAGGAGTAGATAAAAGGCGCGATTTATTTTTAAAATCTTATAATCTTCGTATGCAAGATTTATCATTTGAAACTTTTTTATTTGCTTTTATGCTTACTCTAATTGCTGGGCTCTCAACATCTATAGGCGCCCTTTTGGCATTCTTTTCAAAAAACAAAAACTACACTATTTTATCAATTGGAATGGGTTTTTCTGCAGGCGTGATGATATATGTCTCTTTTGTAGAGATATTGGCAAAATCTACAGACTCATTTACCCAGTTTTACTCAAGTCAGATTATAGGAGAGTCTCTAGCCGTTCTCTCTTTTTTTGCAGGTATCGCACTAAGCGCATTTATAGACAAGATAATCCCGGAAGACGTAAATCCGCACGAAACAAAAAGCGACAGTCAGCTTTTAGAGCTAAAACCACAAAACGAAAGCTCTCTCATCAAGGATTCAGCTCTTAAGCGAACCGGAATATTTACTGCACTGGCAATAGGAATACACAACTTTCCTGAAGGTTTTGCCACTTTTATATCAGCCCTTGAAGACCCTACCGTAGGTATAACAATTGCTTTTGCAATTGCAATTCACAACATACCAGAAGGTATGGCGGTCTCTTTACCAATATATCACGCGACGGGAAATAAAAAAAGTGCATTTTGGTATGCTACTCTATCAGGACTAGCAGAACCTGTAGGTGCGCTTGTGGGATTTTTTCTGCTTTTTTCTTTCATGGGAGATGCGACTTTGGGCATAACTTTTGGTATGGTCGCAGGGATAATGGTCTACATATCGTTTGACGAGCTTTTACCTGCTGCAAGAGTTTACGGTAACGCACACACGACCATAGCAGGAATAACACTGGGTATGTTTGTAATGGCAACAAGCCTGATCGCTTTTAAACTATTATGACAAACACAAGGAAAAAGAGTTACAGATGTATGTAGATATAAACAAGCCTACTCTATTTTTATTTACAGATGCCAGCGTTGATCCTCAGACAAAAACAGGCTATGGAGCATACCTGCTTTTAGGCGAGTTTGAGCTTGAGGCTCCTCTCTCAAAGTTAAAGGTAAATATCAAAAGATTTGAAGCGACAACCTCTTCAAAATTAGAGCTTGAGACATTTTTGTGGGCTTTGGAGAAACTGCCGACAAAAAACTCAAAAGTAGTAGTCTATACCGACTGTCAAAATATTATAAACCTAAAAGACAGAGAAGATAAGATAAAAAAAAACCGCTATATGACAAGAAGAGGCACACTTATAAAAAATCACGAGCTTTATGAAAAATTCTACGAGCTCACAGACCTTTACGAGTGTGATTTTATCAAAGTAAAAGGACACAAAAAAAGTGAAGATAAAGATGAAATAGACAAATACTTCACTCTTGTAGACAAAGCGGCAAGAGAGGCTCTTAGAAGATAAAAATATTAATAGCGCAAGCCGTTAAAGGGTTATCTATGCATACTTTGGCTAATATTACAAAAAAATATAAAACAGCACAAAAGGTCAATTATGGGTTTAAGTATCGGTCTTGTAGGACTTCCAAACGTAGGCAAATCAACAACTTTTAACGCACTAACAAAAGCACAAAATGCGGAAGCGGCTAACTACCCGTTTTGTACTATTGAGCCAAACAAGGCAATTGTTCCGGTTCCTGACGCCAGACTCCAAGAACTTGCAAAGATAGTTAATCCTGAGCGTATCCAGCACTCAACACTTGATTTCGTTGACATTGCAGGACTGGTCAAAGGCGCAAGCAAAGGTGAAGGACTTGGGAACAAATTTTTATCCAATATCCGTGAGACCGAAGTTATCTTACACATTGTCAGATGTTTTGAAGATGAAAACATTGTCCATACGGAAGGGAATATCCATCCGCTTAGAGATGTAGAGATAATCGAGGGAGAGCTTATATTAGCCGACATTGAAGTTTTACAAAACAGAATGGAGAGACTCAAAAAGCAGGCAAAAGCAGACAAAAGCGTTGCCGCTCTGCTCTCTTTGGCTGAAGAGCTCTCAGAGTTTTTGGCTGATGGCAACTTAGCAAGAAACTTCCCAAAAGCAGATAGCGAAGAGTACAAACAACTAAACCATGAAGTAAGACTATTAACTGGCAAAGAGATAATGTACGGTGCAAACGTTGATGAAGACGGTCTGCTTGAAGACAGTCAGTACGTCATAGACTTAAAAGAACATGCGGCGAAAAATAACTGTGAGCTTATAAAACTTTGTGCAAAGGTTGAAGAGGAACTGGTAGGTCTTGAGGACGATGAAGCAGATGAGTTTTTAAGCTCTCTTGGAGTTGAAGAGTCTGGACTGAACCAGATAATTCAAAAAGGTTTTGACAAACTTGGCCTTATGAGTTACTTTACAGCTGGCATAAAAGAAGTTCGCGCTTGGACTATTCGTAAAAATACGACGGCGCCTAAAGCTGCTGCAGTTATCCATAACGACTTTGAAAAAGGCTTTATACGTGCCGAGGTTATTTCGTATGAAGATTTTATAGCATGCGGCGGTGAAGCAAAAGCAAAAGAGGCTGGCAAAATGCGCCTGGAAGGCAAAGAGTACATTGTGCAAGACGGCGATATTATGCACTTTAGGTTTAACGTATAGTTAAACCTCCGCTGTTTGTTTTATTGTCGCTATAGTATCTCCGTATTTTACATGCTCTCCTGCTTTTACATGAATGTCAAGCATATCTTTTTGTGCCAAAACAACTATGGTTGAACCCATCTCAAAACATCCAAAATCATCGCCTTTGTTAAGATGTAAGTTCTCATAACTGTACGCGCTGCTTGCGTTAGCATCTGCATTAGTCTTTATCTTCGGCTCGAAAGAGACCTGCATAACTCCGACATTAAGTGCACTTACGAGCACCATATAAAATCTCTCTTTAGATATAGTTTCACACAGCAAAACGACTCTCTCGTTCTCTACAAAAAGATTTACCCTCTTCTCAAGTGATGGTATGTTTACAGGGTAAAATTTGCCCGGGATATGTACGGCTTTTAATACTTTTACATTTGTAGGCATGTGGTAACGGTGGTAATCCCTTGGAGAAAGATAGAAATTTATAAATGTTCCGTCTTCGACTATCTCTTTCTCCTCTTTGCTAAAGTGCTCTCCCAAAAGCTCGTCTGAGTTATACTTCATTCCTTTTATCTGAAAAGCGTGGCGCACGTCTATATCGCCGCACTCCGTTATATAAGAGTCACAAGGCGATATAAAATCTTTACTGTCAAGCGAATACTCCCTGTCTTCTCTAAGTCTTCTGGTAAAAAGCGTATTTAGTGTGCGGTAAGTGCAAGGTGAATGGAATTCACTCATATCTAAACCCATTATTTTCACGTAAGAGCTGTTTATAAAATTTTGAACAGGTTTTGCGAACTCCTTGTTTGCAAACTTTCCGAAAGATTGCGATATTGCCGATGTTATATGTTTTTTCATTCCTACTCCTTTATCTCTCTCTTTGCTATCTCTTCGATCAATACCGTGGCATATGAGCCTTTTGGAAGCGAAAAGTTAAGTTCATACTGAGCCTCTTCGTTTTTATATCTTCCCTCAACACCTTCAGGGTATACCCATGCATATCTTCTTGTGCCGTCCGCATTGATATCGTTGTCAAACTCTTTTTCGATCACTCTTGCTGAATCTGAAGCAAGCCTTGCTTTTTTGCCGCATAAAAGACCTGTGACAGATATATCTTTTTCATTAAATCTCTTAAAGTCATGCTCACTTCCGTCAAAATCAAAAAGTCTTCCGTAGGGATAATGCTCCATTATGTCTCCGCTAATAAGTTTAAACGGATGCGTCTGAGCTTTCATTTTTGCAAGTTCGTCATTTGGCATATTAAGTAAAGGTTCAAGATCCTTTATCTCAAATTTCTGAACAAGTGCGTTGATCTCTAGTCGTCTGCTGAGCCATAGGTTGAAAAGATGGCTCTGGTATGCGCTGATAAGAAGTTTTTTGACCTTTACGTTGCGCTCCTTTTTCTCGCCTTTTGCAATTTTTTCGCCGTCTATATGGTTGTTTCCGTCTGTTCCAAAACGCTGATAACCGAAGAAGTTAGGCATACCGAACATGGCTATATTCTTCAGTGCCTCATCTATCTTTTTTGCTGAAGTAGGATTTACTTTTTTTAATTTTATGTAAAACCTGTTGCCACTTAAATGCCCTATTCTTACCTTGTTGTTGTGGTATGTTTTTGACAAGATCTTTATATCTTCATGTTTAAAATCATCCATCTTTGCTTCATGTTTTTTATGCAGCGAGATGTACTGTTTTGTCATTGCATGCTTGTCTTTTAATCCCGCATAACCTATCTCTTTGTTTTGAATTCCCAAATATTTAGCGATAATTGAGACAAGCTCAAGAGTAGAGAGCCCTTTTTTCCTGACAAACAAAACAAGATGTTCACCCTCACCGCTAAAGTCGTAAAGCGGCATTTCTTCGACAACAAAGTCTCTTGGAGTCTGTTTAAAGTGAAAATCTATGCTTGAGTGTGAGAGTGAATAAAATCTATCCATAATAATCCTAGTGGTTTAAAAATGATGCGCTTTGCATCTGTTTTTGTAATTTTTTCTGGCACTTTGTGCAACTATTGTTATAGGCGTTCGGCATAGTTTAGATACTCTTTGAAGTGCCTTTTTATCTCTTTTGTCAAAACCAAATAGCATCTCGTACTCTTCGCCGCTGCACCCTACTGTTTTTGGTATGCGCCTGTAAAAATTAAATCCAAGTCCATTAGCAGATGAGAGCTTTTTCAGGTCGCTAAAAAGGCCGTCTGAAATGTCCATCCCGCAGCTGAGATAACGTGAAGCCTTTGAGACAAACTTCTCTCTTAGTTTTATATTTATAAACTTTGAATTTTTATGAATCCTGCCAAGGTTTGCCAATCTTCTGAGTTCTTTTAGACTTCTGCCGAGCTCCCCTGTATAGGCAACCAGATGGCCGTGCTTTAGCCCTTGCCTTCTTAAAGGTTTATTTGTCTCAGAGACAATCGTTATCGTAATATCAAGCTTAACATTGCTTATCGTATCTCCGCCGATTATTTCTATACCGTACTTTGCCGCAGTGTCTTCAAACCCGGATGCAAGCTCTTTCATCTCCTGCATTGTCATAGTTTTCGGCATTGCAACACTAAGAAGTGCATATTTGGGCTTTGCATTCATAGCAATCGCATCAGAGATATTTACACTCATAGCTTTGCTTGCTATATGATAGTAGCTCATCCACTTTTTTTTAAAGTGAACATCTTCGAAAAAGGCATCTTTTGAATAAACGACAGAACCTATCAAAGCCCCGTCATCACCGATATGAGCGTTTTTAAACTGAGATATAAAATAATTTTCTAAATTCAATAAAACTTCTTAAAATGCCTTAAGTTACCATTAAAGCCAATATGTATAAAATAGCGGGATATTATACCATCTATATAGGAAACCCTTTCATGAAACACTCTATAAAAAAAATTTTTCGGAATTTATCTCTTTTTCTTTTATTAGCAGCCGTGTTTGCAGCGCTTGGAGTGTTGGCAGCTGTTGAACACTCAAATTCATACAAAAAAATAGACAACCTTAACAATCAAAAAAGAGTTATCAACTCTCTTCTGTCTCTCCCAAAAGGCGATCTTGATCTAGCACTTATACAATTTAACGGAAAAAGCACACAACTTCTGCATGATATAGACAAATTACGAAATCAGTATGAGTATAGCTTTGTAGAGAGATTTATTCTCTTAAATTCTAAAGAATACCTCTCCGATCTGGATAAACTGAGCTATCTAACACAAGAGTTTAACAAGAGAGCGAGCGACTACTATACAAAGAAAAACAACGGCGACAAGGAGAAAGAAGAAGCACTGCAAAAAAGCTTTATATCACTCTACGACCAGATAAACAATATAATCTTGAGAGCAGTTTCATACAATCAAAAGAAGTTTAATATTCACAAAAATATAACTTTTATTGCATTTGTAATAATTCTCTTTATAGCTCTTTGGTACAGAAAAAGACTCGCCTCGATATATAAAGATATAGAGTACCTGTATAATGTAGACAAGAAAGGGTACGAAATATTTTCACAAGAAGCAGGTGCTATTTCGGTTAGAATGAGAAGAAAGCCGGATGTGTCCGAAAATCCAGCAATGGTCGATCCTGTAACCGGCATCAACAACCTTAAGGGTCTGATGAGCTCTTATGCAGAAAAGAAAAATATCAAAGAGAAAAACTACACATCCGTAACGATCTTTGAGATTGACAACTTTTCAAAAACAAACAGAGTGTACTCTCAAGAACTGACACAAAATATACTAAAAAAGGTTGCCTTTGCAATCTCTCTTCATAAACAGTCAGCAGACGTAGTCGCAAGAACCGACTATAACCAGTTTACAGTTCTCCTCTCTAGGGAAAATAAAGAACAGTCATACAAAGATGCGGACATTATCCGCCAAAGTGTAGCCGAGCTCAAACTGACATCTCCTGAACTTGGACCGATAGTTATAAAACTAAGCGGCGGATTTGTCATAAAACCAAACCATGTATCTCTTGAAGAGTCCATAAAACAAGCTAAAAAAGTACTTGAATATGCCAAAGAGACTGGCGGAGACAAGATCTCTCAAATAAAAGATCTGGCTCACAGCGAACTATAATCATTTTGCCCTCCACCTTAGCTCTATAGGGCGGAGTACTTCATCTACATTCATTAATTAACTATAACAAATCTACACATTTTTACAGTTTCAGTTTGCCTAAAATGAGTGATTATGGAACATTTTGAGTTTTTATAACAACCTTTTATTATAGACAAAGGCTAAAAATTGTAAAATCCGCCTTATTTTATTCTTAATCAACAAAGGAAAGCTAATGGGTATTCCTATTTATACTTACGATGCAATTATTGTCGGTGCAGGTCTAGCAGGATGTGCCGCTGCAAGGGAACTACAGAATGCAGGTAAAAAAGTTGCAGTTATAACAAAACTCCATCCGCTAAGAAGCCACTCAGGAGCTGCGCAAGGCGGCGTAAATGCAGCTTTTAGCGATCAGGACAGCGTTGAGCTGCACGAGTTTGATACTGTAAAAGGGAGTGACTATTTAGCTGATCAAGACGCTGTTGAGTTTATGTGTAAAAATGCACCTGAGACTATCCGTTGGGCTGAGAGAATGGGTGCTGCGTTCAGTAGAACTGCCGACGGAAAGATCGCTCAAAGACCTTTCGGCGGGCAATCTTCACCTCGTGCTTGTTATGCTAAAGACAGAACAGGCTTAACACTTCTGCAAACTATCTATGAGCAAGCTTACCGTGTAGGCGTTGAGTTCTGGGATGAGTGGTATGCATCAGACATAATCTACAAAGACGGCAAAGTCTCAGGTATAGTAGCTTTTAACATCAGAGATCTTCAAGTTGCCATCTTCAATGCAAAATCAGTTATGTTCGCTACAGGCGGATATGCAAGAAGTTACAAGATTAACTCGAACGCACATGCAAATACCGGTGACGGACTCTCAATAGTTGCGCGTCACGGACTTCCATTAGAAGATATGGAGTTTGTTCAGTTCCACCCGTCTGGATTATCAGGAAACGGTGTTTTAATCTCTGAAGCTGCTCGCGGTGAGGGAGGACGTCTTTACAACTCTCTTGGTGAGAGATTCATGGAAAAATATGCTCCAAATGCGATGGAACTTGCTTCCCGTGACGTTGTAAGCCGCGCTATTTTAAATGAGATCCGCGAAGGGCGCGGTGTCGGACCTAGAAAAGATGCCGTCTACATCGACGTGACTCACTTAGGAAAAGATCTTATTATGGAGAGACTTCCTGAGCTTCGTGAGCTTGCTATGACTTTCCTTGGTCTAGACATGATAAAAGAACCGATACTTATCTCTGCTACTGCACACTACTCAATGGGTGGTATTCCTGTAAATATTGCAGGAAACGTCCGCAAAAACAATGACGAGTTTGTTGAGGGATTCTATGCTGCCGGCGAGTGCTCATGCGTATCTGTTCACGGTGCAAACCGTCTCGGTGCGAACTCTGTTCTTGAAGCGCTTCTTTTCGGACGCTTTGTAGGTAAAACTATGGTGAATGAGATAGACACTATCTCTCTTCGTGAAGCAACAGAGGAAGATGCAAAGAGAGCTCTTGATGAGATAAGCTTTATACTAAACAACAACGGAAGCGAGACTATCACTCAGCTAAGAGAAGAGCTTCAACAGTGTATGACAGCTAATGCAGGCGCATTCAGAACAAAAGAGACTCTGGAGACAGCTGTAGCTAAAGTAAAAGAGCTAAGAGAGAGATTTAAGAACATTCGTATTAAAGACAAATCAAAAGTATTTAATACCGAACTTCAAGAAGCTATAGAATTTGGGCATATGATAGATTATTCTGCATTTATCGTAGAAAGTGCAATTGCAAGAAACGAGAGCCGCGGTGCTCACTTCAGAGAAGATTTTGACACTCGTGACGATGAGAACTTCCTAAAGCACACTATGGCTTATATGGATGAAGACGGCAATATAACACTTGACTATATGCCTGTTGTTCTTGGCAAGCATGAACTAAAAGCAAGAAATTACTAAGGAGAAGTTATGGGTACAAATGCAATTACTACACAAAAAGTAAACTTCAAAGTATTTCGCTTTAATGCTGACGAAGATTATCTTCCGTACTATGAAGATTACAGTATGGATGTTACTTCTGAAGAAGTTGTCTTAGATATATTAAACAGAATCAAATGGGATCACGACGGAAGTTTTTCATACAGAAGAAGCTGCCGCCACGGTATCTGTGGAGCTTGTGCTATAAAAGTTAACGGCAGAAGCACTCTTGCTTGTAAAGAGAGTATGTCTACTATGATAGAATACTTTGGTAACGAGCTGACTATCGAGCCTCTAAGCACAAAAAGAGCTATAAAAGATATGATCATCGACAAGGGCGACTTCTGGGAGAAACATGCGGCAGTAACTCCTTATCTAGTTGCAGACGTTGATGAATGTCCTTCTTGTGAGAACTTAGTATCTCCGCATGATGCTGAGGAGCTAAACGAGGCTGATCTTTGTATACAGTGCGGGGCGTGTCACTATGCTTGTCCTGTTGTTGAGATAAACAATGATTTCTTTGGTCCTGCGGCATTTGCTGCAGCTTACCGTTTTGAAGCTGACGTACGTGACAATGACCCTCAGAGACTTATTGATGTAAATGAAGAGAAACAAGGCGTTTGGGATTGTGTAAAATGTTTTGAGTGTGCAGAGGTTTGTCCAAAAGAGATCAACCCTATTGAAAAAATCACCAAACTGCACCAAATGGCGTTTAAAAAAGGCGTCGCGAAGAACAACGTTGCTACACGCCATGCCGTCGGTTTCCTTCACTCTATCAAAAAGCACGGTGTGCTTGATGAAGGCGGCTTAGTCCTTTACTCTGAAGGTCCGTCAATTGTAAAACATATTCCGGTTGCACTTCAGATGTTTAGAAAAGGCAAAATAGTAATGCCGTGGAATATGCCAAAATCAGACAACCTTGATGAGATACAAAAACTTATAAAATCATCATCAACAGTAAAGTTCTAGGAGTAGTTAAATGAAGAAATTAAAATATGCGCTTTTTACAGGATGTACGGCGAAACAGAGTACTCCGGAACAGATGATGTCGACAATGGCTGTTGCCAAAAAACTCAATATAGAACTGATTGAACTCACAGAAGCTTCTTGCTGCGGGGCTTCTCATCTGCAGGATTATGATGATTTCCTATCTCTGGTACTAAATGCAAGAAATATAGCTTATGCCGAAAAACACGGTCTTACAATGGTCACTATCTGTAATACTTGTCAGCTAAACACGGCTATGACAAAACACAGACTAGACAGAAACCCTGAGCTAAAAGCAAGGGTAAATGAGAAGCTTGCAGAGGTTGGCTTGGAGTACAAAGGTACATCAAATATCATTCACTTCCTCTATGCTATCATCGATGATTTCGGATTGGACAAGATAAAAGAGATGGTTGTTAAACCTCTTAGCGAGTTTAACATCGCTCCGTTTTACGGCTGTCACAATATACGCCCTTCAGAGCTTCATGACGAGTCTCACAACCAAAAAGAGAACCCGTACAACCCTACTTCGCTTGACGACCTTATCATCGCGTGCGGCGGTATGAATGTTGACTATGAAGAGAAAAACAAATGCTGCGGATTCCACGTTGAGCTTCAAGCTCCTCATACTGCAGCAGTCCTTACTGGAAATGCCATAGCTGGTGCAACTGACCAAAACGCAGACATGATGGTAACACCTTGTCCACTGTGTCATCTAAAGCTTGACACACAGACAAAACACGCATCTGAGGCAATCGGACGTGACGTTTCTCTTCCTGTTCTTCATATGCAACAGATGGTAGGTCTTGCACTTGGATGTACTCCTGCGGAACTTGGACTTAAACACCACGTTACAGACGTAAACTTCGTCTAAAACTACAAACAGAGAGAAGCTCTCTCTGTTTTTCTTCTGTACTTTACCTTCTACATATCATTTTAATTAACGTTTTTTGTGTTCTTATATTTAGCAAATATCAAGCTCTTTAGTGTACAATATTCGCCAAATAAACAGTTAAATTAAAAGGATAAACACGACATGAAAAAAATTCTACTTGGAGCAGTAATAGCAGTATGCTTGTTTGCAGAGGACCCAATACAATATGGGGCATATTTTGGAGACATAAAAGTCAGCATAAAAAACTATAACAGCTACCCATCAGCAAATGCATCTTCTGCAGGTAATGTTTATCTGTATCAACAGAATAAAAGCGATTTAGATTATATTTATGAAACACAAAATCAACATAGAAAAGATGGCTTGGTTGAAGCAAAAGAACTTGCAACAAAAAATGGAAATAAATATTTTGCTATTGACAATATGACACATCAAGTTATCGTAACAGAGAACAAAGTCATTGTTTTAACTAATTACAATGTACTTTCATTTGACTAAACTTAATAAACTGTCGCTTATTTTAAACGTTAGATGAATAAAATACAGTGACTATTATGGCGTCATATTTGGTTATGAGGACAATAGCAAATTAACCAGGCAAACTAAAGTAATGCCAACAGCCAGCACGCTATTGCTAGCCGGGATGTCGCTACCGCGGCGCCTGCTATGATAAGAGTAAAAAAACACTCTTTTCAATTATTATTTTAGCTTATATCAAGCTCTTTAATATATAATGGTTTTTTAATAAATATTCTGATGAGTAATGACATGAAGAAAAGAAAATACACCATCATAACTTTCATTATCGCACTGCTGTTTTGGTTCACTGACGCTTCTATTCATTACTTTGTATATAGCGAGCAGCAGTTTGAGCTCATGCCGGATGACGCCAATGAACTTTGGATGCGGACTATTATTATTTTATTAGTCATATTTTTTGGCATTTACGCCGATTACTCAATAAAAAAACTACTTATTAAAGAAAAACAGCTTGAAGCAACACGCATATACAACTCAATGATATATGCCAGCCAACATATACTAAATAACCTTCTTAACCAGATGCTGCTATTTAAGATGGAAGCATTAAAGAGCAAAGATTTTGACAAAGAGATCATAAATATCTACGATGATACAATTGACGAGGCAAGGGATCTTCTTAAAAGATTATCGCAGGTAGAGCATATTACCGATGAGAACATATGGGCATCAGTAGACCCTGCGCAATTAGCCAATTCATCCAATAAAACAGATTCTGAAAACACAAAAACCAGCGCGGATGATTAGCGGCGTTATGGATATCAAAATCAAGCCTGAACTATGCATGAAAGACGAAAGAACTAAAAAACTCTCGGAAGAACATAAGCCTGAAGCAATAAGGGAAAAGCTAAAAAGGCCTATAAAGGAAAATATCACCTCTGACGCTGTTCTAGGCGGCATAGACGGATGCGTAACAACATTCGCCGTCGTATCAGGCGTGGTTGGTGCAGGTTTTGCCCCTTCCGTAGCTTTAGTCCTTGGTTTTGCAAATCTTATTGCAGACGGATTCAGTATGGCAATCAGCAACTATGAGTCTATCAAGACCAACCAAGAGTTCATCCAAAGCATTCGAGATTCCGAGAAGGAACACATAGATAAGATACCATCGGGAGAGCGTGAAGAGATCCGCCAAATATTTGAAAAAAAAGGCTTTTCCGCGGATGTGCTTGAAACTATTGTAGATACCATTAGTGCTGATAGAAAGCTATGGATAGATACGATGCTGATAGAAGAGCATGGGGTGCAAAAAACAAGCAAAGAGCCTATAAAAGCAGCAGTTGCAACATTTACTGCATTCATAATTGTAGGCTCAATGCCTCTAATACCGTTTACGATATCCGGCTTAGAGAAGAATATGCAGTTTACTATAAGCGCCTGCCTCGCCGCATTAATGTTTTTCTCTATCGGTGCCCTCAAGAGTATTATCTTCTCCAAACCGGCATTTATGTCCGGAGTCAAAACACTTCTGACAGGCGGTACAGCCGCTATGCTTGCCTTTGCAGTCGGCTACCTGCTAAGAGAGATATTTGATATCACAGTGCTATAACAAAACAACATAAAGGAGTCAATATGAAAAAAATTCTTTTACTTTCAAGTCTACTTCTCTTTGCCAAAACAGCGTTTGCAGAGCCTATTAAGAATGTAGATGAGTTTCAGACAAAGGTAGAACAGTGCATTAAAGGCAAAAAGCCTGATGAGTGCCTAAACACTTTGCTCATAAAGCATCTGCCGCCGGGTAACGAAGCCATGGCACAACAGCTGCCAAATATTACAGGTTTACTGGTAAAATGGCTTGGAGGCAGTTCGGTTTACGCCCTCCACCACCTAAAAACAAAAAAGCTAGGAGACATAGTAGACATCCGCCACTATGCGATTGAGTCGAGCGGTACGGGTTTTATGGTCTTGCAGATAAAGTACTTGAAGATACTGGGCAAGCCATATCTGTTTGGCTTTAATTTATCCAGTACAGATGAGACCATCAACGCTCTTCTATCCGGCAATTTATAAATATTTTATTTAGCCTTGGGTCTGAAAGCCTTTACGACTTCTTCATTTGTCTCTATATAAGGTCCCTCAATAAGATCTATACAGTACGGAACTGCAGGAAATACAGCATCAAGGCACTCTCTTATTGACTTTGGTTTGCCAGGCAGATTTATAATGAGACTTTTGCCTCTTATGCCGGCCGTCTGGCGTGAGAGTATTGCAGTCGGTACGTATTGCAGGCTCACCTGACGCATAAGCTCGCCGAATCCTGGCATCATCTTTTGACACACGTTCTCTGTAGCTTCTGGAGTTACGTCACGAAGCGCAGGACCTGTTCCTCCTGTAGTGACGACCAGACAACACTCCTCATCGTCGCAAAGCTCCATCATAGTACGCTCTATCATATCCTGCTCATCCGGTATGCATCTGTAGACTATTTCAAACTCGCTCTTTAAATAATCCTTCATAGTGTCCTGAATTGCTACCCCAGATATATCTTCGTATATCCCTTTGCTCGCCCTGTCGCTTGCAGTTATTACGCCTATTCTTATTTTACTCACACTTTTCTCCTAATTTACTAATAAAAAATGATTCGCATCTTTTATGTATGTCACCGTAGCCACCTGTATAAAGAACTCTCTAGCGCCATCTACGTCTATAATTGCGTCTTTTCCGCCTAGATACACTTCTATTTTTACGCCTCTTTTTACAAGTTCTCTCAGCTCATCAGCATCCCATTCATACCGCAGCAGTTCTTCCAGCTCTTCGATATTGTTCTTATCATGCTCAACTATTTTCTTCTCATAAGGTGAAAAACAGAGCTTTATAAACTCTCCGAGATATGAAGCAGCGCTCTTTTTATACCCCATAAGCTGAACTCTTTTGAACTTCTCGTCCTTTGTCTGAAAAAAAGCCGGAGAGAAGAGCTGAAGTCTATCCACTCGCTTTTTCTCAGACAGCATCTCTTTTACATGCCTAAGGGCTTGTATGGCTCCGTAGCTAAATCCGCAAACAGTGTACTGGGATGAGTTTACATACTCTTTAAAGTAATAGTGCTCGTTTTTTAGAGAAAACCCGCTATGAAATTTCATTAAGTTTCTTTTTCACATCCGCTTTTGTAATACTCTCACGTTCATTTAAAACGCTCTCTACATACTTTATGACGTCCTGCATAGATTCCAAAAGGTTTCTGGTCTCTTCATAAAGCCTTTTCATAAGTATCTCTTTTTCATTCTCGCTAGCTATAAGAGATGAGCCCATACCGTACTCTGCAATCATCCGCTCAACTATCTCTTTTGCTTCATCCAGATCACCTTTTGCGCTGCTTGCATGCTCGCTGTACTTAATGTTACACGCGACAATGCCCGCCAAAAGCATCTTGACCCTTGATTCAAGTTCATGTTTGATAAGCGGCTCATCTATTGCAGGTGTGAGTTTTTCGTTTGAAAGAAGCAGTTTCTCAAAAGGAAGGTCATAATAGGTAGCACAGATAACTTTTGCAGCCTGATATGTAACTCTGTACTGCTTCTGCTCGTCACTCAGCATCTGGAGTTTCTTTTTACCAAACATAACCTTGTCTTTTACCTGATGAAAGTGCTCTATCGTAACCTGAAAATCATGCTGTCTGATGGCAAGCAGAGAAGCTTCGTTTACAAGAGCCGCGAGTGACGCTCCGTTAAAGCCAACTGTCATATTAGCAACAGAGTTGACATCAACCTCATTTGGAACTTTCTCTAAATATTTTGTCAAAATTGAAGCTCTTTCTCTTTTTGTAGGAAGCTCAACAAAAACTCTTCTGTCAAATCTTCCTGCGCGCAACAGTGCGGAATCAAGCACGTCTATTTTATTGGTAGCGGCTATAACTATTACGCCGCTTGAGTTTTCAAAACCGTCCATCTCGGTAAGAAGCTGATTTAAAGTCGCTTCTCTTTCGTCGTTTCTCTGTCCGTCTCTTTTCTTTCCTACGGCATCTATCTCATCTATAAATATGATCGAAGGAGAGTTATTTTTTGCGGCTGTAAATAGCTCATGAACCCTCTTTGCCCCCATACCGACATATATCTGCACAAAAGATGCACCGCTTTGGTAATAAAATGGGACACCAGCAGCATTTGCAACGGCTTTTGCTATCATAGTCTTACCTACGCCTGGAGGACCAACCAAAAGTACGCCGCGAGGCATTCTTGCACCAAAACTCTTATATCGTTTTGGTTTTTTCATAAAATCGATGATCTCTTCAAGCTCCATCTTTACATCGCTGATACCGCCGATGTCATTAAACGTAACATCGCTTTTTATGGACTCGATAGGTCCTGAGTACTCCATAGAGGATTTAAATCTGTTGCTTACGATATTGCCGCTCTCAAGTATTTTATTTTTTTGAAGCCACTTAAATAGGAGTGTTCCTGCTCCCAATATAAGAACTAAAAAGAGAAAGTAGGCTACTATGTTTGAGCCGCTCTTTACTTTTACCCTGTAGTCGCTAAGCATGCTCGGTGAGAGCTGAGAAGATGCTATCTTATATACCTCTTTGTCTGTTTTAAGATAGATGAGATCTTCAGAAACAACAACGCTTTTAACGCTTTTGTTTTGGAGCAACTCAGTTGCATCTTTAAGCGAGATTGCCTCAGCATTATCTCTAAGCATTGCAAAAAGAACCAATATAACTACCAAAAAAGCTGATGCGTACAGTGCCACCCTGTTCGTTTTAGACCCTACCATAGTTAGACTCCTCTCTTACGTCATACTCGCTTAGATTTATCCAGTTACCTACCAGATCTTCATCCGAGTCGATTATAATCTTGTTAAAGTGCTGATCATACCCGATAAAAGTACCATCTTTTTCGCTTTCAACCAGTACCTCCAGCTCTTTTTTAAAAGCCTTTCTAAACTCAAAGTTTTTACCCTTTACAATCTCTTCAAGTTCATGAAGCCTCTCTTTTGCGATTTTGCCGTTGACCTCAGGCTTCATTGTAGCTGACGGAGTACCGTCTCTTTTAGAGTATGTAAATGCGTGCAGATGCGTCAGTGGAAGGTCTCTGACATTTCTCATAGCCTCATCCCACAGCTCTTCACTCTCACCTGGATGCCCGGTTATAAAATCGGTTCCTATTGCAAAACCCTTGCCTGCCAAAAGTTCAAAAAGCTCTCTGTCTTGCTTATAAACATTTCTTCTGTTCATAAATTTCAACATCTGTGGAGATGTATGCTGAAGCGCTATATGAAGATGACGCTCAAGCCAAGGCTCATCCAATATCTCTTTAAACTCATCAGTTATCTGTATAGGCTCTACACTACCTACTCTTATGCGTCTTACACCACGAATACGTGATATTTTTTTCATAAGAGACGCTATAGAGCTATCCGTCTTTTGACCGTAGCTTCCAACATTTGTGCCCGTAAGTATAAACTCTCCAAAACCATTGCGGGCAAGTCTAGTTATCTGTTCAAGGATCTTCTCCTCGCTCATGCTCCTTGCGTCTCCGCGAACGTAAGGTATGATGCAGTATGAACAGCGGAAGTTGCACCCCTCCTGAATCTTTATAAACGCCCTGCTCTTGCCGATAAAATCATCTACAACACTCTCGTCTATGTAGTTCAGGTCGCCCGGTTCGTAAAAAGGTTTTTCACGGCTAAGCATCTCATCTATTTTTATCTTCTCGCTTTGCCCGAACACACCTGAAACACGCCCTTGCTTCAAAAGATTCTCACCTTTTGTATGAGCGCCGCATCCCGTCAAAAATATCTTCGCACCGCCGTTGTTCTCAACATGTGAGATATATGAGCGCACATGCGTGTCTGCTCCGTTTGTGACAGTACATGAGTTTACGACGATTATATCTGCTTCGCTCTCATCTTCTGTTACAATATACTCCTGCATAGAGCTCATCATAACTTGAGAATCGTAAAGGTTAGTCCTGCATCCGAAGGTTTTAAAATATACTTTTTTCATTATCTACACAATCTCTTCATTTGTCGCAAAAGGAGGCGTTCTCTTAGCAGGCTGTTCAAGGTGAAGCATCTGCGTAGGGTATGCGATAGTAATATCGTCTTCTGCCATAAATGCATCAACTATCTCCGTAGAGATAACGCTTCTAAGCGTTAAAGTGGCATAGGCGTTTGTCAAATACCATGCATCTATCACTATGCCGTTTGGTTCTATAAAAGAGAATATCCTCGGTTCGACATTTGTATTTTTAAGACTGTACTGATTACGAAGTTTGTTAAGCTGTTTTCTTGTAATATCGGTATACCCTTTAGAGAACTTCTTGGTTATCTCTTTAGCTAAATGCATCGCTTTTTTATGATTTGAATCATATGTGATTGTTATTCTAACACCGTCCCAAACAGTCTTAAGCGTGCTATGCGTATAGTTTGCTATCATTCTCGTAAATACATAGTTGTTCGGCACGAATATAATTCTTCCCGCTCTTCTGTTGTTGGTGACCGAAGTAAGAGTAATATCTTCAAGAATTGTCATACGCAGAAGCGATATATCCATGACATCGCCGACATACTGCATGCCGTCCATATCAACGCGGATCCTGTCACCGACATGTATGCTTCCGCCAAAGACTATCACAAGCCAGCCGAGTATGCTCATAAACCAATCTTTCATAGCAATAGCGATACCCGCCGATGCAAATCCGAGTATGGTCACAAGATAACTTACGTTTTCAATGTAGTTGAAAAACAGTATCAGCACTATAAGCGTAAAGTTACCGAAAGTGATA
>JBFEYZ010000010.1:0-21179 GCA_041561855.1 Sulfurimonas sp.
GAGTACTCTTTTTGATATTTCTGCCAAGCATAAAGCCTTGGTTCTGGGAACTAGCAACAAGAGTGAACTGATGCTTGGATACGGAACTCTTTACGGTGATCTCTCAAGTGCCCTAAACCCAATAGGCGATCTCTACAAAAGTGAGATATACGAGCTTGCAGAGCATTTAGGCGTAACTAGAAGTATCATACAAAAAGCTCCGTCAGCTGATTTATGGGATGGGCAGAGTGATGAAGCCGATTTGGGTTATACTTATGCTAAGCTTGACGAGGCGCTGAAGTATTACGTTGAAGACAGATTAAGCAAAGAAGAGATAGTCAAAAAAGGGTGTGACGAGAGTATGTTCGATATGATCGTCGGGCGGATTTTTAGAAACCAGTTTAAGAGAAAAATGCCTCTTATCGCCAAGTTGACATCTAGAACAATAAATCATGATTTTAATTATCCAAGAGATATAACACTATGAAGGAACAAAGAATGAAAGTTGCATTTTGTAGATATGAGAGCAGTAGAGAAGCACACTCAAATGTGAGTGATGTTTTGGATCAAGAAGATATAAGTCAGGTAGAGGAGCTTGAGAGTGAATTTGCTTCATATATAGGTGTTGATTATGCTTTGGCAACATCACACGGTACTTCGGCTCTTCACCTGGCTATGCTGGCACTCGATTTAAAAAGGGGAGATAAAATAGTCTGTTCCGTAAATGCACACCCAAATGTTCCCGAAGTTGTGCGACATTTTGATGCCGAACCCATCTTTATAGATATTGATTCGGAGAGCTATAATATAAATCTGGACAAGCTAGAAGTATATTTGGAAGAGAACAGCGCAAAAAAATTAAAAGCGGTTATTGTTACGCACGTTGCCGGGCAGTGTGTCGATCTGGAGAGACTTTATGCAATGGCGAAGAGATTTGATGTGAAGATAGTCGAAGATGCTTGCGAGGCATTAGGGGCAACATACAAAGGTGAAAAAATAGGCTCAACAGGGGCTGATATTACCTGCTTCAACTTCTCATCTCATCTAAAAAGGGATATTTGCAACGGCGGTATGCTGGTTTCAAATTCTGAAGAGATAATAGAGCGTGCAAAACTGCTTCGCTCACATGCTATGAAGAGAGATGAAGATTCTTTGGAGTATATCTATGATGTTGTTGATATAGGGTTTGACTACTCTATGAGTCAGCTAAGTGCAGCATATATCAGAGCACAGATCAAAGAGCAGGACAATAACCTTCAGAGGATCAAAGAGATAGCGCAAATGTACAATAAAGCTCTTGATGGTGTAGAACACGTAACAATACCTAAACCAAAGAGTGAAGATCACCCATATTCTTTATATATTATCAAAGTAGATAAAAACAGGGATTCGTTTGCATTAGAACATAAAAAGCAGGGTGTTGAGGTCGGGCTTCACTATATTCCGCTTCACTTTTTGACATACTATAAAAACAAATACTCGCTCAAGGTAAATAATTTTCCGGTCGCACTTACAACGTATCAGCAGGTTATGTCGCTTCCTATTTATGCAAGCATGGAAAATAAAGAGGTTGAGTACGTTATTGAAAAGATAAAATCGGTAGCATCGACAAGAGTTTAAAGCAAAAAATTGAAAAAAAAGATAATCTTTTGGGTTGAGGAGTACTTCTACAACCCAAACCCCACTCAAAAACTCATCTCCGTTTTACTTCTTCCGCTTAGTTGGATCTACTGTTTTGTTATGTTTTTACGCTTTAAAGGCAAAAAGAGCGAAGATTTAGGCGTGGATGTTATCGGAGTGGGAAACCTTAGTGTCGGCGGAAGCGGAAAGACTCCGCTTGTAACTGCACTTGCGTCAAAATATGAAGATGCTGCAGTGGTCTTAAGGGGCTACGGACGAGAGAGCAGCGGTCTTGTCGTGGTAAGCAGCGGCAGAGAGATTTTATGTGATGTTACCAAAAGCGGCGATGAAGCTATGATATATGCGCATAAAATTCCAAAGGCGATTGTCATAGTAAGCGAGGATAGAAAAAAAGGGATACTAAAGGCTAAAGAGATGGGTGCAAGAATAGTCTTTTTGGATGATGCCTACTCAAAGCATGATATAAAAAAGCTCGATATAGTAATAAAAGTAAAGAGTAAGAACTCATCTTGTCTGCCTTCAGGTCCATTTAGGGAGAGACTTTGGAGTAAAAAAGAGGTTCTTGTCGTAAAAGAGGGAATAGATTTTAAAAGAGTGGTTGAACTTAAAAATAAAAGTGATAAAATGTCGCTTATAACTGCCATAGCAAGACCTGAGCGTCTTGATGGTTATCTGCCTGAGGTTATCAGCAAAAATTACTTTGAAGACCACCACTCATTTACAAAAAATGAGGTTTTGGATATTCTTCAAAGAGATAAAGCCGATTCGATCCTGGTAACATATAAAGATTTTGTAAAGTTAGAGCAGTTTGATCTAGAACTTTCATTGCTGGATATGCATTTAGAAGTCGATGAAAATATTTTTAAAATAGTAGATGATTATAGGGGATGTAGAAATGCAAAAAAAGATTGAAACGGTTCAGACGCTTCTTGAAGCCCTTCCGTTTATAAAAGAGTTTAACAAAGAGATAGTAGTGATTAAGTACGGCGGTTCGGCGCAGGAGTCCCCGCAGTTAAAAGAGAGGTTTGCACAGGATATTTTGCTTATGTATCTGGTAGGGATCAAGCCTGTCATCGTTCACGGCGGCGGCAGACAGATAAATGAGATGCTTGATGCTCTTAGGATTGAGACGAAATTTATTGACGGGCAGCGAGTTACTTCAAAAGAGGTGATGCGAATTGTCGAGATGGTTCTAAGCGGGGAGATAAACAAAGAGATAGTCTCACTTCTGAACTCTCATGGAGCAAAAGCGATCGGTATAAGCGGAAAAGATGCGAAGTTCATAACCGCAAAGGCAAAAGATTTTGCAAAGTGGGGCCTTACCGGAAACATTATTGACGTTAAATCTGAAGTTATTTCAAACTTGATAGCGGAGAAGTTTATACCCGTAATCGCTCCGATTGCAGACGGTGGCGAGATGGGACATCCTGGCTTTAATATTAATGCAGATTTGTGTGCATCATATGTTGCCAAGGCCATAGGTGCGAACAAAATCATATTTTTAACAGATACCGCAGGTGTTTTAAACAATGAAAAAGAGCTTTTCAGCACGCTTACAAAAGATGAAGTTGAGGCGCTGAAGGCTGACGGGACAATTCACGGAGGAATGGTTCCAAAGGTAGATGCATGTCTTGAGGCTATAGAAGGCGGAGTGCAAAAAGCACACATAATCGACGGAAGAATAGAGCACTCTCTGCTGTTGGAGCTCTTTACATCCGCTGGTGTCGGAACGCAGATAGTTCTCTAGTTTTTTCTGGCCGCTTTATAAAAAAGTTTCTCGGCTGATATCTCTTTGGGAATAGGCTCATTATAGATAATATTTTGAGTCAATACATTTGCGAGATACGGGCCGTAAACAAACCCTCTTGAGCCAAGCGCGTTTATTACATACATATTTGGATAATACTCTAACTTTTCAGGCGGTATTTTTGTCCCGTTCTTAATGGAGGGATGTTTTTTTAGACTGCCATTGTAATCAACTACTTTGCCTATTACAGGAAAATAGCTTTTTATGGTGGCTCTCGCACCCTTATAGATTTTTACTACCTCTAAATCTTCAAGTTTTATAAGCTCGTTCGCTTCTTTTAGAAGAGTTTGTATCTGCATTTCGTCGCTCTCTACATAAAAAGCGCATTTATCACATGTCGTAAGGCATTCCATATTCTCATTGTCGTGTCTTTGCTGTGTGGCTCCGATAGACAGGGTGCCGTCTTTTTTGTTTGTTGAGACGGAGATCGACTTATGAATATTAAAAGGTATTTTAGTTGTTGTTTTCACATCAACCCTAAGTCCAAAAATAGGCGATATTTTCATGTATGGAATCTCTACCAAAGAGCTGCTTACTCCTTGAGCCAGTATAATGTTTTTAGCTTTTATTTCATCTAATGCGTAGATGCCCTCTTCAAAATGAAGTTCTTTTACATCTTTTTTGTAAAAGTCACACCCTTTTGTTAATTTACTGCATATCTGTATCGGTTCTATTACCGCTGCATTTTCATAAAAGTAGCCATCTATATTCATAAAGTTTTTTGATATTTTCTGTAATTTATTAGTGTCAAAATATTCATACTTTATGCTGTTTTGAGAGAGTTTGTCTTTTGCAAAATTATTGGTAGATACTCTTAGAACACCCTTTTTCTCTACTGCTTCGCTCAGCAGATTTTCATAAAAATTTAAAGAGTAATCAAGTGCTTCATTCACCAAAGAGTTATAAGTATTTTTTTTGCCTGGCAATGGTGAGAGAAATGCACCCGCGGCACCGCTTGCCCCTCCGGCAATACCCTCTCTGTCAATGAGTGCAACACTTTTATTTTCTTTGCGTAAAAAATAAGCCATATTGCAGCCGGCACTTCCGGCTCCGATTATTAAGAAGTCATATATTTTCATCTCGGCATTATAGAAAATAAAGCCTTAATGGTTAATTTTCAAGTAGATATTGTTTTTGTGATGTTATAATCGCGCAAATATATAACTTTAGGATATAAAATGTATGGACTTTTTGAAGATGAGGATGATATCTTAACAGGCTCGCCAAAGAGCAAGCTAATGGATATTATTTTCAATGCGAATAACGATGTAGTGAGATATGAACTTGAAAACTTTATCGACAGAGCAGCTGCAATGGAGATGATGATTAGAGAGAAGTGCGCTGATAAATTCAGCGATGACGGTGATGAGATAGAAAAAGAGATACGCTCTTTTACGCTCTCTAGAAGAGATGAAGTTGATGATTTTGCAAAAAACTTATATATCGAAATGATGGGTTCAATTTTATCAAAGAGTGAATAGTTGAAAATAATTTTACGATTATTTACTCTTCTGCTGTTTAGTTTTAGTTTCATATTTGCCAATGATTTTGCACAAAGCAAAGAAATGTCACTAAAAAAAGATGAGCAAAAGAAAATTCTTGTAAAATATGACAATAAAGAAAAAGTCTTTAAACTTAGATGGACGCTCTATAAAAACGGCGGATTGGTAGTTTTTAGAGAATACGACAAGATCGTTGCTCAAAATGTACTATATTTAAGACATAAAAACCAAAGTTTTAGAGTGGAGTTAAAGCCAAAAGGTGCTGATTTTTACAATACGCCCTATATGCTGGTTAAGTTTAAAGAGTTTGATCAAAAGTCGAAAGAGGCACTGTTTGAAATCTTTTTATCTGATGATAAAGGGCAGATAGTACTTGAAGATTTAATAACGGCTAAAGAGGGATGATGCAAAGAGTTGAGAGTGAAATAGCAAGATTGATTCAAGAGATAGAGTATGATGAAGTAACACGACTTTTCGGTACACTCTCAGGCGGCAAGAGACTCCGCGCAAAACTAATTTTAAAAATCGCTCCATCAAGCGAGAAGGCTCCTCTTTTAGCAGCTATCGTAGAGCTTATTCACGGCGCTAGTCTGCTTCATGACGATGTAATAGATGAAGCTACGTTAAGACGCGGTGTTGCTTCCGTTAATGCGACAGAAGGCAGCAAAAATGCCGTGATGCTTGGGGACATCTTATATTCCAAGGCTTTTAGTGAACTGGTCTCATTTGATAGAGATATTGCCAAGATAATTTCTTCAAGCGTTACGGCTCTTAGCAAGGGCGAGATGATGGATGTAAAAATGGCAGAGAGCTTTAATAACGATGAAGAGAAGTATCTTGAGATGCTCTATCTAAAAACTGCAACTCTTATTGAAGCTGCAGCTCACGCAGCCGCTATCTTAGCCGGCAAAGACCCTCTCTCTCATGCTCTTTACGGAAGAAACCTTGGACTCTCTTTTCAGATAATAGACGATATACTAGACATCACAAGTGATGCGGCAACTCTTGGAAAACCTGCAATGAATGATTTTGTAGAGGGTAAATGTACATTACCGTATATTTATCTCTATAAAGTCCTAAACAGTGATGAGCAAGAGAAGCTGAAAAGCTTGCACGCAAAGCTATTGAGCGAAGATGAGAGCGCATGGATCAGAGAAAAGATGCAAGAGCATAAAACTGTTGAGAGATCTTTTGAACTGGCACAAAAATTATCAGACGAGGCGATGAATGCGATGAGAGAAGACGAACAACTCATGAATATTTTACAGACCATGATAAAAAGAAGTTACTGATGCACTATTTAAATATAAGTTTTTCACATAAAAATTCAACAATGGAAGTTAGAGAGAAACTCTCTTACAAAGATGAACAGGCTAAGATGGGATGTTTGGCTAAATTAAACTCCAGCCCTGCAATAAATGAGTCGATCCTGATTTCTACATGTAATCGTATGGAAGTGTTTTGCAGCTGCAGTGATATAGCAGCTGCAACCCAGCATATTTTTGATATGTTGACGGCAAGGTCCGGCATCTCGATAGATGAACTTGAGGGAAGGGCGAGCATATTCGACGACAGCAGCGCGATTCATCATATATTCTCTGTTGCCTCGTCTCTCGATTCCATGGTTGTCGGTGAAACGCAGATCGCAGGACAGTTGAAAGATGCTTTTAGATTCTCATATGATAAGGGCTTTTGCGGTCAAAAACTGGCTCGTGCAATGCACCATGCTTTTAAATGTGCGGCAAAAGTCAGAAATGCAACAGATATATCTTCAAAGCCCGTCTCAATAGCAAGTGTAGCAGTTGCAAAGCTTAAATCTGTTCTAGAGAGTGTCGAGGGTAAAAAGGCTCTGGTAATAGGAGTCGGAGAGATGTCAGAGATAACAGCGAAACATCTAGTATCTAGCGGTGCCGATGTCTACATTATGAACAGAACATCAAGCAAGGCTGAAGAGCTTGCAGATCTATGCGGTGTCAAGACCTTGGATATCAGCGAACTTCCAAAAGCTGTCAATGAGTTCGAGATTCTTTTTACAGCGACTTCAGCTTCTGAACCAATAATAACAGATGAGATTATAGAGACTCGCGATTTTGACAGATACTGGTTCGATATGGCGCTTCCGCGTGACATAAACTACCATAAGGGCGAGCGAATCAATCTCTATGTAATCGATGATTTAAAGAACATTGTAGATGAAAATATGTCTCTTCGTGAGGATAGTGCAAGAAAGGCCCACGGTATCGTAGGCAGAAGTACGGTAGAGTTCTTTGAGTGGCTAAATACTTTAAATATAGAGCCTATGATCAAAGAGATATACAAAAAAGCTTTTGAAGCCGCAAGAGCAGAGACGAACAGAGTTATTAAAAAAGGCTTTATACCAAAAGAGTATGAAGCACAGATCAGTAAAATGGGCGAGCAGGCGATGAAGAGATTCCTTCATGAGATGACCTCAAAAATGCGCAGTGTATCAGAAGATGCAAAAGCTGACATGGTTACGAGTGCTCTACAGTTTTTAATACAAAAAGATAAAAGCGACATGCCTGACAAATATAAATGCGAGCATGCCTTAAACATTATAGAAGGAAGATAATTGAGAAGAAGCAGAGCGTTTATCCCTACAACAAAAGAAGCACCCTCCGATGCAACGCTGCCAAGTCATAAATTTTTGCTCAGAGGCGGTTTTATAAACCAACAGGGTGCAGGACTCTACAATTTTATGCCTTTGGGCAAGATCGTACTGGAAAAGATCAGAAGTATTGTAAAAGAGGAGCTTGATCTTGCGGGCTGCAACGAAGTACAGTTAAGCTTTGTTACACCTATCGGTTTGTGGGAGAGAAGTGGCAGATCAGAGGCAATGGGAAAAGAGATGCTGCGTATAAAAGACAGACATGAAAATGAGTTCGTCTTAAGCCCTACAAATGAAGAAGCTATGGTTGAGATGGTAAAAAATAGAGTCACCAGCTATAAAGACCTTCCGCTTAATCTCTACCAGATTAACACGAAGTTTCGTGATGAAGCAAGACCTAGATACGGATTGTTGCGCGGAAGAGAATTCTTAATGAAAGACGGATACTCTTTTCACTCATCACAGGAAGATATGATAAGAGAGTTTGACCTTATGGAAGAGACTTACAAAAAGATCTTTACCAGACTAGGGCTTGACTTTAGAGTGGTGGCAGCCGACAGCGGTGCTATAGGTGGAGAGGGCAGTAAAGAGTTTCATGTTTTGGCGAACAGCGGCGAAGATACTCTTGTAGTATGTGAATCTTGTGATTATGGCGCAAACATAGAAACTATCTATGAGAGCGAAGAAGAGATCGATGCACTAAAGGCGAAATCTTACGAAGAGCTTCAAGAGATGAATATCGAAAAACGTTGTTCTTGCGGATCTGAACTCCATTTCAAAAAAGGGATCGAAGTCGGGCATATCTTTCAGCTAGGGACCAAATACTCTGCAGCGCTTGAAGCACATTTTAGTGATGAAAACGGCAGGTCAAAGCCTTTTGAAATGGCAACTTTCGGCATAGGCGTGAGCAGGCTGGTAGCGGCAGTAATCGAACAAAATCATGATGAAAACGGATGTATTTGGACAAAAGCTACTGCTCCATATGTGGTCAACATTATGATTTCAAACATAAAAGATATAAATCAGTCTAATTTAGGCGAAGAGTTGTATGGAAAACTTAAAGCCTCAAGTGTAGACGTTATGCTTGACGACTCTAAAGAGAGATTCGGCTTTAAGATGAAAGATGCGGAACTTATAGGGTTTCCATACACTATTATCATCGGTAAAGAGCTTGAAAACGGTCTTGTTCAGATATTTGACAGAAAAACAAAAGAGAATATTTCCGTAAAATCTGATGAGATTTACGAAAAAATAATGGAACTTCTTAAGTAATGATATATTTTATACTCTATCTATTTTTGGAAGTCATTATTTCAGTAAATATATCGTCTGCAATCGGAGGATTGGCGACATTTTTTGAGATACTGATAAGTGCATTCGTCGGGCTTATGATATTGGCGAATTTTAGATCGACGCTTAGAGAAAATTTTATGGCTGTTTCATACAACTGTATAGATTTACAGCAGTTTCAAAGTCTAAATCTCTTTACTATCATAGGTGCGATTTTGCTTATAATTCCGGGGTTTTTAACAGATATAGTCGGAGCTTTACTGCAGTTTAGTGTATTTACGACTATGCTTGTTAATCGTTATAATGTAAAATCAGACAGATGCAAAAAAGATGATGAATACAACAGTTTAAAAAAGGATAATGATGTCATTGATGTTGAAATTATTAGCGACAATACTAATAATAAATAGTTTAGCAAATGCCGAAGACTTAGATCAAACAATAGAGACTTTTATAGAGAATAGTTTTGATAACAACCCTAAGATTAAATCTATGAATGTTAAAGTTTTGAACAAACATAAAGTCGAAGGGCATGAAAATTGGAGTGCGTACGTAGTAGAACTGGATGCTATTTTGAAAAAGGATGGACGACAGGTAGTTCAAAAGATGTTCTGGTTCTCAGACGGAGAAGTTTTAACAAAAGAGATTTTTGATATAAAAAGCGGTAAAGAGCTTGGCGACCTTGTAACCATACCTTTTAAAGACGAATACTATAAAAGAGAGAACCTGATCTCCGGAAATCCAAATGCAAAATACAAAGTTGCGATTTTTTCCGACCCTTTATGCCCGTTTTGCAAATCTTATGTTCCGGAAGCGATAAGCTATATGCAAAAAGAACCGAATAAATATGCAGTGTATTATTATCATTTCCCTCTAGAGGCACTTCATCCGGCAGCGGTTGAGCTGGTTCAGGCGGCCATAGCGCTTGAGTTAAAAGGGAGAAAAAACGTTATCCTTGATCTCTACAAAGTCAAGGTAGATCCAAAAGAGAGATCCCATGAAAAGATCTTAGCTGAGTTTAACAAAACTATGAAGTCAGATATCAAGCCATTTGAACTTCTCTCAAAAGAGGTTACAGCTCATTTTAAAAGTGATCTGAAGATAGCTGATATGATGATGGTCAACGGCACTCCGATGGTCTTTTTTGACGGAAAGTTAGATAAAACAAAAAAATTATATAAAGAGGCAAAATAATGGAAAAATTGGTAATAGCAACAAGGGGTTCACAGCTTGCACTTTGGCAGTCAAATCATATAAAGGCTGTTTTAGAGGAGCAAAATCCGGGTTTAGAGGTAGAGCTTAATGTCATCGTGACAACTGGGGACAGAATTCAAGATAAAGCACTTTCTAAAATAGGGGGCAAGGGGCTATTTTTAAAGGAACTTGAGGAAGCGATGCTTAGAGGCGAGGCACAAATTGCCGTTCATTCGCTTAAGGATGTTCCTACAGTGATGCCTGACGGGCTTTTATTGGCTGCTATTACAGAGAGAGAAGACTGCAGAGATGCACTGCTTTCCCAAAAATATGCAAATATAGATTCTCTTCCCCAAGGTGCCGTTGTAGGTACTTCTTCTCTTCGCCGCCGTATGCAGATCGAGAAGCTTCGTCCAGATCTGCTTATAAAGGATCTAAGGGGTAATGTAGACACTAGAATAAGAAAATTAAAAGAGGGAGAGTTTGATGCAATTATTTTAGCGGCTGCCGGGATAAACAGACTCTCTTTGCTTGATGCGGTAAAACACGTATACCCTATTTCTCTAGAGGAGATGGTTCCGTCTATGGGGCAGGGAGCACTGGGCATTGAAGCTGTAAACGATGCAGAGGTCTTGAAAATAGTTGCAGGACTTGAAGACGAATACAGCAGAATAGAGACGACAATAGAGAGATCTTTTGTTGATGAACTTGAAGGCGGATGTCAGGTGCCTATCGGTGTGAATGCTTCTGTTTTGGAGGATGGAAACGTAAGCATTAAAGCGGTTTTAGGTCTTCCTGACGGAACTGAGATGCTAAGTGATTCAAAAATAACTTCAAAAAAAGATTACCAGAGCGTAGGCAGAGATATGGCGGCAGAGTTTATAGCAAGAGGTGCTAAAGAACTGCTTGCTCGTGCAGAAGCTATGATGGAAAACAAGTAGAATGAAGAGAACTATCGAGCTTCTTAAAAAAAATGATGAATTAAGAGTAATAGACGAAGAGCTTGATATATATCTTGAGATACCTCACCTGGCTTATGCAGAGGTAAAGAAAAAAGATGGCGGCAAGGCACTTCTGTTTACTAACGTCGTAGATAAAAAAAGCGGTAAAAAATTTCAAGAGAGTGTCTTTATGAATGTTTTTGGTTCATACAGACGTTGTGAACTGCTCTTTGGAAGGACAATAGAATCGGTTGCCGATGAGATTACAAAACTGCTTCATATGAGACCGCCTGAAGGCTTTTTTAACAAACTTTCAATGGCAGGCGAACTTTTTGCTCTTAAAAATATATTTCCAAAAAAACTAAGCGGAAGCGGTATCTGCCAGCAGGTAAAATATTTAGATGAAAATATAGACCTATACAATCTGCCTGTATTGACTACTTGGGAACAGGACGGGGGACCATTTATAACAATGGGTCAGGTCTATACACAGAGCCTTGACGGCGAAATGGTAAACCTTGGTATGTACAGACTTCAAGTTTATGATAAAAATCATCTTGGGATGCATTGGCAGATCCATAAAGATTCGTCTCACTTTTTCGACCAGTATCAAAAAGCGGGTAAAAAGATGCCAGTATCTGTTGCGATCGGAGGAGATCCGCTTTATACTTGGTGTGCTACAGCTCCGCTTCCATATGGTGTAAACGAATTGTTGATGTATGGACTTATAAAAAAAGAGAGTGCTAAACTTGTTAAATCACTTACTACACCTCTATATGTTCCCAATGACGTTGATTATGTCATTGAAGGGTGGGTGGATACGCATGATCTAAGAACCGAGGGTCCTTTTGGTGATCATACCGGTTACTATACTCTTAAAGAGCCTTATCCTGTTATGGAAGTCAGTGCTATAACTACGAAAAAAGAGCCGGTTTTTTTGGCTACAGTCGTAGGAAAGCCGCCTCTTGAAGATAAGTATATGGGTTGGGCTACTGGCAAGATATTTTTTCCTCTTTTAAAAACAACGGCACCCGATCTGACAGATTACCATATGCCTGAGAATGCAGGTTTCCACAATCTTATTTTGGCAAAAATGAAACCACTGTACAAAGGGCACGCAAAGCAGTTTATGCACGCTTTTTGGGGTGCGGGACAGATGAGTTTTGTAAAACATGCTATTTTTTTAGATGATAATGCTCCGACACTGGAGAATTACGAAGCTGTTACAACATATATACTAGATAGATTTACGCCAAAATCACTTTTTATTACTGAAGGTATTTTAGATGCTCTTGACCACTCTTCACCAGAGGCTCTTGTCGGCGGGAAACTAGGGATTGATGCTACATCTGCAAACAAGGTGGAAGCACCACAGCTTCTTGGTGACGATGAGCTTTTTGCAAGAGTAAAAGAGCTCATCCCTGATGCTGTAAGCCTGCATCAGTTTATGAGAAGAACAAAGAATCCTATCACCGTTATCTCTGTTAGAAAAACAAAAAATGCAAAGAGCTATTTTGATGCTTTAGTAGAGCTAAGTATGCATATAAGGATAGTCGTTTTTGTAGATGAGGCAAAAAATGACATATTTAATCCATATATGCTTATCTGGAGAGTTACAAACAATATGGATGCCGTGAGGGATGTTTATGTATCGGGATTGATGGTTGGTATTGACGGAACTAACAAAAATCTTCTTGACGGATTTAGCAGAGAGTGGCCTGATGATGTAGAGTGTACGCAGAGTGTAGTGGATGCCTTAAAGCGAAAAGGTGTGTGGGATTTGAGTGATAAAATGTATGAAAAGTTTCAATTGTAATTATTTAATCTCTTTTTTATTTATTATAAGGTTAATATAATAAATAGTGATGTAACATAGTCAATCATTATAGGGGTTTGACGCATGAATAAGTTTTTAATGTTTGTCCTTTCTGTATCTATTTTTACTTCAATGAGTGTTAGCGCTGCGATATATAAAGGGCAAAGGGAGTTCGTAAGAAATTGCGTAAAATGCCATAAAGCGGGACAGAGTTACATTGCCACAAAAAGAAAGATAGAATGGAAGAGCTATACTAGGTCTAATGGAAAGAGACTGCAGGAGATTCATTTGAAAAGTGATAAAGCTAAAAAGTCTCATGAATATTTCGAGAGCAAAAAGTTTTCTAAAAATGTCAGACATCTGGAAGATTTTTTACTTGAATATGCAAAAGACAGCGGTAATATTCCGGCTTGTAATTAGAGTCATCTCTAAAAAAATCTTTTAACATACAACTTCAGCAAAGATCCGAAGTGTTAACTTGGTCTTTGCATAGATTCTTCACTTTGTAAAATCACTTAATTTAGCTAAAATACCAAACTTTTTATTGTATCAAGGAATAATTATGGAAAAAATGTGGTCAGGCCGTTTTTCTGCAGGCGCATCAAATCTTTTAGATCAGTTTAACGCCTCCATCATGTTTGATAGAAAACTCTATCGTGAAGACATAGAAGGCTCTTTGGCACATGCCGGAATGCTTGCAAAGCAGGGCATTTTAACTGCCGATGAACTTACTCAGATCAAACAAGGGCTGTCTCAAGTAAAAGATGAGATAGAATCTGGTGCCTTTGAGTGGAAAATATCAGATGAAGATCTTCATATGGGGATTGAGAAGCGTTTGACCGCTATTATCGGTGATGCAGGAAAAAAACTACATACTGCAAGAAGCAGAAATGATCAGATAGCTGTAGATTTCCGCCGTTATGTTCTTCGTAAAAATCTGGAACTTGTAGATGCATTGAAGCTATTGATGCAGGAGATATTGGTCGTTGCATCCAAACATACACAGACTCTTATACCCGGGATGACGCATCTTCAACATGCACAGCCTATTAATTTTGCTTTTCATCTAAGTGCATATCTCTCAATGTTTAAAAGAGATATCGAGAGATTTGAGAGCTCGCATAAAAGAAATAACGTATCTCCGCTTGGATGTGCAGCACTTGCAGGAACTCCGCATAAAATAGATAGAGATATGACGGCAGAGCTTCTGGGCTTTGAGAGCGTTAGCGTTAACTGTCTGGATACCGTAAGCGACAGGGATTTTGCACTGGAGATACTATTTAACATATCTACTATGATGATGCATATCTCCCGTCTGAGCGAAGAGCTGGTCATGTGGTCTAGTTACGAGTTCAAGTTTATAGAGCTAAGCGATGAGTACTCTACAGGTTCTTCAATAATGCCTCAGAAGAAAAATCCTGACGTTCCTGAACTTCTTCGTGGCAAGACGGGTCGTGTTTACGGCTCTTTGATGGGGCTTCTGACTGTTATGAAGGCTCTTCCATTAGCATACAACAAAGACACTCAAGAGGATAAAGAGGGCGTTTTTGATGCCGTTGAAACAGCTGAAATATCATTAGAGATATTAAAAGAGGCTATCAAGACTATGCAGGTAAAAGAGCAAAATATGAACAGCGCTTGTAAAGTAGGGCACTTGAGCGCTACCGATCTGGCTGACTATCTAGTTCAAAAGTGCGATATTCCTTTTAGAGAAGCACACTTTATAACTGGTAAAGCTGTTGCAAAAAGCGAAGAGCTTAAAATTGATCTAAGCGATATCGAACTGAAATATCTTCAAGAGATAGATGAGAGAATCGGCGAGGATGTTTTAGAGTTCTTATCTATTACAAACTCTATGAATGCAAGAACTTCGGCAGGCGGAACCTCTACACAAAGAACTGAAGAACAACTGGAATATTTTAGAAATTTTTTAAAGGAGAAGTAATGAAGGTCACGGTTTCCCATCAAGAAGGTATGAAATTTGAGGCAAAAACTGAAAAAAGCAGCTTTATTATAGACTGTCCTCAGATAACACCTGTCGAGTACTTTTTGGCAGGTATTATAACATGCAGCGCAACAGATATTGTGTTACTTCCTAAAAATCAAGGCAAAACAGTTACGGACCTTGTTGTAGACGGTGATGCCGTAAGAAACGATGACCATCCGAGAAAGTTCAACACTCTGCATCTTGAGTACAGCTTCAATTCCGACGGCGACGATATGATGGCGGCTCGCTGGGTCATGGCATCTTTGGAGACATACTGCTCTACGATCAACACTATCAGAGACTCTGTAGTTATCTCATACTCCATAACTCATAACGGAAATAAGATCAGAGAGAATGAGAAGATGATTTCGGGCGGGGGAAGCAAGATAGATATGGGCGAGATAGAGAGCTGCCCTTCTTAAGCTGAATCTCTATCCGTATACTCTTTTATATGAGGCCATCCTTAGGGTCACTTTTTTCAAGTATTCTCTGGTCTCATTGTACTTCAGACCACTTATAAGTTTTTCATAGACTTCATCAGACGACATTCTGTTTATAACTAGCGCGGCTTTGTTCTTGTCGTTAGTGCCGATAAATGCCCTTGCAACATTTCCCGCACCGGTATTGTATGCTGCAATAGTGCAGTAAAGACGGCTTTGCGGATCTTTTATCTTCGAGAGATATTTATAGTAGAGGATATGCAGATAAGCACTGCCCATGGTTATATTGTTTTTTGTATTATACAAATACTCCGCGCTTACAACTCTTTTTTTATCGTACAGGAACAGATAAGTGTCTACCCCGGCAGTTCTTGGTACTATCTGCATCAGGCCGTAAGCTGGAATATGAGATCTCGCCCTTGGGTTAAAGCTGCTCTCAGAGTGGATAACGGCAAATATGAGCGGCATAGGAATATTTTGTTTTAACGACTGTTTTTTAACTTCTTCGTAGTAGAGTCTGGATCTCTTTAGCATCGCGTCTGATGGCATTGATACATTTAACGTATAGACTCTTTGCCCTTTTACTTTTTTTGAACTGCTTGATTTGATATTCTCATTTTTTGTTTTTTCATCCACATATGAGATTAGTTCCTCATCAGATGGTTCTTTATCAAATATAACGGTTGAGAGAATAGGTTCAGACTTGATCTCATCATCTGCCAAAGAAGAAGGCTTTTTTATTTTAGCCAATCTCTGTTCAAGCGGATCATTCTCGTGCGCTTTTTTTGTATCTACCGTAACTACATCGGCAAGAGCTTCTTGAAGCTTCTCTTTAGCTTTTTGTTCTGACGGTGCTATGGTCTGTACAACTATAGTCTCATTTTCAAAATCAACGTTCGTCCTTGTTTTTTTATCTTCACTATAAGAGACCCATCTTTTTTTTGTCGACATTATAGGCTCTTCCCAGATGAGGCTTAATTCTTTTGTGTAGTTATCATACTCTTTTTGCAATGAGCTTTGATAGGAGTCGAACTCATCTTTGATATCTGTTTTATAGAAGTCAAATTGATCTTTTTGAGCCTTGAAAGCCTCCATCTGCATGTTTTTAAAATCACCGGAACTTTGTGCTAAAAGCAGTGAAGATAAAGATATGGAGATTAAGGTCTTAACGAGCATACTATTTTAAAATTTTCCCATTGGATCAGCATCGCTTAGGTGTGACCAAGCAAGTTTGGCACCGCCTACTATATGAAAGTGTAAGTGTTTGACCTCTTGTCCGCCGTTATCGCCGACATTTGTTATTACCCTGTAACCGCTTTTGTCTATTCCCATCTCTTTTGTGACATCTTGTATAAATTTTGTCATACCCTTCATACTCTGCGGGCTAACTTCGTTAAAACTATCTACATGAATTTTCGGTATCGCAAGCACATGAATAGGAGCTTTTGGGTTAATGTCATGAAACGCTATAAAATCATCATTTTCTAATATAATATTTGAGGGAATTTCATTGTTTATAATCTTGCAAAATATGCACATATGTGCTCCTTTTTTTATTTATTGTAACATATAAAATAGGAAATGAAGCTATATATAAATTATATTTGACTATAATCTACTTCAAAATTTAAGAGGGTAATTCCCTCAAATACGGGTGAGTCTATTGAAAGAGTGGTATGACGCGATAAAAGAAGCGCAGAGCGTTGATCGGATTGAAGAGATCCGTATATCTGTGTTTGGAAAAAAAGGTGTTTTAGCGGCAGAATTTGCCAAGATGAAAAGCGCACCGGATGAAGAAAAATCAAAAATAGCACAAGAGTTAAACACTCATAAAAGTGCTTTGATGAACGAACTGCAGCAGAGAAAGATTATTCTTCAGACGTTGGAGTTGGAAGCGCATATGAAGGCGGAAGCTATAGATGTTTCAATGTATAGTTCAAAGCCTGAATCAGGTGCATTGCATCCGGTTATGGAGACTATGGATAGAATCGTAGAGTATTTCTCGTCTATGAACTTTGCCGTTAAAACGGGAAATATGGTTGAGGATGATTTTAACAATTTTGAAGCTCTAAATCTTCCTAAGTATCATCCCGCACGCGATATGCAAGACACTTTCTATTTTAAAGACGAGATGCTGCTTCGCACGCATACATCGCCTGTTCAAATAAGAACGATGATGAGTTCCAAACCTCCTATACGTATGATAGCGCCGGGCGCAGTTTTTAGAAGAGATTATGATATTACGCATACTCCTATGTTTCATCAGGTAGAGGGGCTTTTGGTCGATGGAGAGGGTAAAGTCTCTTTTGCAAATTTAAAATTTATTTTAGAAGACTTTTTAAAGTATATGTTCGGTGACGTAGATGTACGTTTCCGCCCTAGTTTTTTCCCTTTTACGGAGCCTTCTGCAGAAGTTGATATATCTTGCGTTTTTTGTAAGGGAAAAGGGTGCAGAGTCTGTTCTAAAACAGGATGGCTGGAAGTACTTGGATGCGGAATCGTGGATCCGAATGTTTTTGAAGCTGTAAAATATGAAAATGTAAGCGGATACGCTTTTGGGCTGGGTGTGGAGAGATTTGCAATGCTTATCCACCATATAGGAGACCTGCGCTCACTCTTTGAAGGAGATATTAAGTTGTTGGAGCAGTTTCAATGATAGTTACTAGAAGTTGGCTAAGCGAGTGGATAGATTTGAGCAACATCTCCACAGAAGAACTTGTAAAAACATTTAACTCAATAGGTCTTGAAGTAGACAGCGTCTCAACATATGACATACCTAAAAAGATACTTTTTGGCAGGGTTTTGGATTGTAAAAAACATCCGGATGCCGATAAATTAAATATTTGTCAGGTCGACATAGGCACCAGCGTGCGCCAGATCGTCTGCGGAGCGGCTAATGTGAGAGCAGGGCTTGACGTAGTCGTAGCAACAATAGGTGCAGTTATGCCAAGCGGACTTACGATAAAACCGGTTAAGCTTCGCGGAGTAGAATCAGAGGGTATGATCTGTTCGGCTAAAGAGATAGGGCTGGAAGATATTTATGACGGAATAATCGAGCTTGACGGCAGCATAGGCAGTTATACTTTGGGTGAGGAAGTATCTGAGAATCCTATATTTAGTGACGATATAATTGAGATAGAACTGACTGCAAACCGTGGTGATTGTTTAAGCATAAGAGGTATAGCAAGAGACCTTTGTGCTGCTTACGACAAGTCTCTAAAAGAAGAAAAAAAAGATGAAAATGATGATAAAAGAGTTGGGATCGGAAGAATCTTGGCTCTATCGCATGAAAACAACTTAAACGTAAACCTTCGCTACAAAGCAGTTGATTTAAAAGAGTTGAAGCTTCCTTTTATCGTAAGATTAAGATTGGCACAGATAGAGAACTCAAGAGATAGCGATATAGAGTCTCTTATGCACTATGCAACTCATAGCAGCGGGGTTATTCTAAGAGCATACGATCATCGATTTTTCTGTTCTAAAAACGAGATGCTTGCAAAAGTATCTCTTACGCAGGACGAAAACGGATATGCTTCCATAATGACAAAAGAGAACAAAAAAGCGTCTACCGTAGGAATAATTCAAGAAGATGAATCAAAAGTAGCGGATGAGAAAGGCGTTGTCCTCATTGAGGCAAGTTATATCCCTCCTGAAATAATCTCCAAAAAAATGCAAGAGTCAAAGATGCTTGCTGGTCCTATGTATTATAGGACATCAAGAGGAAGTGAGCCGGATCTGGATGTCGGTTTGTGCTATTGTGTCGGTATATTGGAGTCAAATTCTGCTTCATCGGTTTTTGGCGGGACTATTGAGCTTGGCGATTCACATGAGGACAAGATCATAAGCGTTAGCAAAAAAGAGATAGACGAGATAATAGGTGCAAGCATAGATAAAGCCAAAATCACCAAAATACTCAAAAATCTTGGTTTTGATACGACAAAATCCTCTGCAAACAATTTTGTTGTAAGTGTTCCCAGATTTAGACATGATATATCAAATAAGCAAGATATCGTAGAGGAGATAGTTCGTCTTGTCGGGATTGACAATATTCCTTCAAAGCCTTTTAGTTTTACGGAAGACAATAGACTTAAAGATGACTATTTTACGTACAAAAAGAAGCGTGACTATAGACACAAAGCCGCATTTAGCGGTTTTTTTGAGTCAGTTCACTTTGTATTTGACGAAAAGAAAGTTTTAGAGCAGTATGGATTTGAGATCATCGATGAGAGTAAAGAGCTTCTAAACCCGATTGTCAATACTCTTGACACTCTGAGATCCACCCTTCTTACCGGTCTATTAAAAGCCGCATCCAATAATGCTAAAAACGGATATGCGTTCGTAAAGCTCTTTGAAGTGGGTTCCGTATTTAACTCTCAAAGAGAGGAATCAATAAGAATGGCAGTGCTGTTTTCGGGAGAGAGAGAATCAGAAGCTCTCTCAAACGCAGGCAAACCGTTAAAAGTTGATTTTGGATCTTTTGCCCAAAAGATATCAAATATAATAGGCGAGTTTGAGCTAAAAGAGTTTAAAACAACACACTCTCTTTCACACCCTTTCCAATCTGCACAGATTGTTATAAACGGGGAGAGCATAGGCGAGCTCTTCCGTGTACACCCTGATGTAGAAGAGAGTTATGATCTGGATGTGACATATATGTGTGAGCTGGATTTTTCAAAACTGCCAAGCGGACTAAAAACTGCAAAAAGCACATCAAGATATCAGGCATCTCACAGAGACTTGAGTCTTGTTATGCCAAAAGAGATGAGTTACGAGAAGGTCAAGAGCGTCATAGATGAATCATCAGCAGAACATCTTGTCCGTTTCTATCCGGTTGACAAATACAGCGACGAGTCTTTAGGTCAAAATATGAGCTTGACTATAAGGTTTGTTCTGCAGTCTATGGATAAGACGCTTGAAGAGGATGATATTACAAGATCTATGCAAAATATACTCGATGCACTTAAAGATGAACTGGGAATAACTATTAGATGAGAAGTGTAAAAGTTACAAAAGCATCTCCGTTCTCACTTGCTATATCTGAGATAGCAGCAGATAAGTCAATATCGCACAGATCTGCAATGTTTGCAATGCTTGCAGAGGGAACTAGCGAGATTACCAACTTTTTAAGAGCGGAAGACACTCTGAATTCTCTTAATATAGTAAAAAATCTGGGTGCTACTGTAGTAGATGACGGAGAGACAATTAAGATAAGTTCAGAGGGAATAAAAGAGAGCAGCGAGATACTCGATTGCGGAAATTCCGGAACCGGAATGAGGCTTTTTTGCGGGCTTTTAAGCTCGGCAGAGGGTCATTTTATTTTAACCGGAGATGAGTATCTAAGACGCCGCCCTATGAAAAGAGTCACTGCTCCGCTGCGTGACATCGGCGCAAAGCTAGACGGAAGAAATAACGGAGATCTGGCGCCTTTAAGCATTAGAGGAGCATCCCTCAGCGCATTTGACTATGAAAGTAAAATTGCTTCCGCACAAGTCAAGAGTGCGATGATCTTAGCGGCTCTAAGAGCTAACGGGGAGTGCAGTTACAGTGAACCTGAGTTAAGCCGTGACCATACCGAGAGAATGTTAAAAGGGATGGGTGCCGAGATTGAGACGGATGGCCTGACAACCAGGATAAAACCTATGAAAAAACTTCTCTCTCCTCTTAAAATAAGAGTGCCTGCAGATCCTTCAAGCGCATTTTTCTTTGCAGTAGCAGCTGCAATAACGCCTGACTCTGATGTCATGCTAGAAGGCGTTACTTTAAATCCTACGCGAATAGAAGCGTTTAGGGCTCTAGAGAGAATGGGTGCCGATATCAGCTATGAGACGATTGAGGACAAGTATGAGCCGATAGGAAATATACGTGTAAAGTACTCTCCTCTTAAGGCTATTGTCGTTGAGGAGAATATCTCTTGGCTTATTGATGAACTTCCTGCTCTCTCGATAGCGTTTGCATC
>JBFEYZ010000011.1:0-20933 GCA_041561855.1 Sulfurimonas sp.
TTACTACTTCTTTCACAAGATGCTCATATTTGACGTCTCTTCAAACATCTGTACAAAAGAGGAGGCAAAACAGATAGCTTTTTTCAATAAGAACAACATCAGGATAAAGACTCTTATTCTGTATCTAATCTCGCTTGTTCCATTTGCTATATTTTTCGGGGCTATCTTTTTTGTTATATATCTGGGTCATACATACTTTTTGGAAACGGCAAAAATCAGAGAGACTAAAACAACGTCTGATTGATCTGTATATCATCCACAATCTTGGAGAGTACTACCATATTCTCAAAATAGCCAATAAGCAATATTTACAAATCAAACACGTCCGGTTCAGCCTTCAAGACTTCCAACAGTGTTTTGACCACTTCTGCGTCATATAATTTTCCGCTGTTATTTTTGAGTTCCTCAACAGCACTCTCAATACCTAGTGAAGGGCGGTAAGGGCGGTGAGATGATATTGCTTCAAAAACATCAGCTACAGCAACTATCTTTGCTTCTAGTGTCATCTTATCACCAGTAAGTCCAAGCGGATAGCCAGACCCGTCTATACGTTCATGATGCTGTGAGACAATTTCCAAGATAGGCCATGGAAATTTGACATTTTTCATAATCTTCGCACCGGCTTCAGCATGGGTCTTTATCATTATGTACTCGATCTCACTTAAACGCGTCGGTTTAGTCAGCAGTTCGGAAGGAATAGCTAATTTACCGATGTCATGTATGCTTGCTCCAAGCCTCAGCCCCTCTATCTGATGCTCTTGCATTCCCATCTGTTTAGCAATCGCTACGGATATTTTGGCAACTCTCTCTTGGTGTCCTGCCGTATATGGATCTCTTGCCTCCATCGCTTTAGAGACGGATGTAATGACCCCCAACAGCGCTTCACGGAGTTCATCTTCTGTCTGCTTTACAGCTGAGATATCTACGCCTGTTACTAAAAAGTAGTCTTTATTCTTAAATTTAAAATTTACCCCGCTCAGAAAGTAAGGGACTTCTATACCCTCTTTTTTTAAAACAATATGTTCTGCTTCTGCATACCCTTCTTTTTTGATTTTTTTAATTGCTTGAGCCACCTCTTCATGTTCGTAGGGCTGAAAGAACTCAAATATGCTCTTATGTTTCAATTCATCGTTCGTATACCCAAGTTCGTTTATATGCCCTTTGTTCCAGCGAACAAGCTCTGCTTTCTCATTGTAAAGCGCTACAAGGCCAGGGACAGAGTTCATAACCGTATCGTTGAAAAGCTTCTCGTTCTCCTGACTTTTTTTAAGTTCGTTTTCCAGTTTGATCCTTTCAGTACGTTCTTTCAAAAGTTCAAGTGTACGGGCTGACACACTCTCATACATTTCCAACACTGTCGCTATCAATAGGCCTTGCGCACCGCTCATTTTATCGTGTGCGCTCTTTTTAGCCGCTTTGAGCGTCATACCGTTTTGCATCTCCTGCACAATGATAGCAAGCTGTTTATCACTGTCTAAAATATGCATTGCCAGCCAGCCGATGAGAAATTTCAATATCTCTTCCATAACCTCAAGCTCTGATTTTCTGCCTCTGCCTTTTAAAAAATGCCCTATCTTGTCCACAAATGAGTCGTGTATTTTTTTATGAGACACAAATGATGCATCATCTTCAAGAGACTCACACCAAATAGCCTCTTCAGTGGTAAAGTGATAGTCGGCATACGCACCCAACCGTTCCAACACCTCGTTTAAAACGGCAGCATCAGACTGTTTTGCAATATGTGAAGCTAAAAGATTAAGCAGTACAACCAGCTCTTTATGCTGCTGGTCGATTATGCTGATTCCGGTCTCGAGGTTTTTGTTCCAAGGAAAGACCTCATATATTTAAATATTGCTCATTTTGGGCCTCGTTTTTATGATATTCATCTAAATTATATTGTATATTATATGATTTTCTTCACTTATATTCTGCTTACATTATATTTTAGAGATAGTTAAGAGGTGTGAATATTCAGTGCATTCACAGAGAAGAGCGTAAAACTCTACTCCATGTAACATGCGATAAAAAAGTGGATTTTAGAGGGTTGATATATATTTTGCCAGGGCTTCTATCTGTTCATCGTTCAATTTAGACACCTGCCCTGCCATCATGCCCTTCATCGCACCGCCGTATGTTCCGGCTTTATATCCGTTTAAAGCCTCTTTTATCTTATCTGCACTCCAGCCTTTTATGATCTGCGATTTTCCAAGAGCCGCTTTTGATGCATCCGCACCGTGGCATCCCGCACATACCTGAAACAGTTTTGCACCGTCAACCTGCACTATAGCTACCGCTGTTTGCGCTTCTTGAACTTTAGCTGCAGCCTCTGCTTTTATCTCTTCAACCTTTGGCGTAGCTTCCTCTTGAGCTGCTTTTATTGCTTCACTCTTGACCTCTTTAACGCTTTGAGCTATGCTCTCTTTGTTCTCAGCAGCACTCTCTTGAGCCGATTGTTTGTTTTCTCCGCTACAACCTAATAAGAACATAGCTAAAAATGCCGACATAAAAATTTTCATAATTCTCTCCTTTTTTCTCATTATACTCATAAGTTTTAAACTCAAACATAAAAATTTTATTAACCATTATGGTTTAATTTATTTAAAATAATTATTTTTAGTATAATAGAGGTAGAATGATTATAAGTTGCTATATCCTAAAGATAGGGACAACAATATGAAAAACATAGATCATGATAAAAGAAAAGAAAACTTTAAATACTTCATTTTAATTACTATAATGCCTATAATAGGGGTTGCTGTAATATTTTCCTATGCTTTTTTACATCTGCAAAAAGATTTAGAATTTATAACAGACGAGATAAGAGGCTTAACAACAATAAAAGAGATACAAGATACGGTTTTTAACATTCAAAGACTAAGAGGCTTGGCTTGCATACAAAATCCTACAGCAGAGTCATTTCAAACACTAAAGCTTACAAAAGAAAAAATTTCTAAAAATCTCATACTTATGAAAAGAAAAATTGCTACTCAAAACAAAAATATTCCTGTCAAAAAAGATATGCTTAATTTTATTGACTCTATTGAGAAGACTTCTTTGGAATTTGCAAGTTTTAACCACCTATCGGAAGTAATCACAAAGCTTATGAGCTACACCAGTCGAATCTCGTACGGCTGCAATCTTATATTAGACCCGGAGATGGAATCTTATGTCATGGTCGATAACGTGGTATATATTCTGCCTCAACTTATTGAATATAACGGGCAGATAAGAGCGATTGCATCAAGCACGACGCAGAGAAAACTGACAGAAGAACAAAAAGAGCACTTTATAATACAGATAAATAAGATCAAAGAAAACTTAAAGAAACTAGAATTTAATATTGAGATACTCCATAACAGAGCTAAACAAATCATCAATATAAAAGAGCCTTATCTAAATATGAAAGAGGCGCAAAACACTATTCTTGAGTTTACTCAGAACATTCTTTTAAATGCTGAAGCCATACCTCTTGAACCAAATGAAATATTTCAGCTGATTACCAATAATATCGATCTCATAATAGCTCTTTACGATGCCAATGCTAAATTTTTAGAAAAAAGCCTTAACGACAGGCTTAACAGCTCAAAAGCTCTATCCATCTATGTTGTACTTGCTGGATTGCTCTCTATATTGTTCATTGTCTATATAAACGGTGTTTTTTATCGCAAAAACAAAAAGTTTATAGAAGAGATACAGAAACTAACCATCACCGACTCTATGACCTCCCTCTATAACAGAAGACACTTTGATAAAGTTTTTGAAGACAACCTGAAGATACAGAGCAGAACAAAACAGCCGCTTGTCTTTATTATTTTAGATATTGATTTTTTTAAACAGTTTAACGATACATACGGACATCAAGCAGGAGACTATGTCATAAAAATAGTAGCAGACAATTTAAGAGCCTCTCTTAAAAGAGCCGGGGATATGGCTTTTAGGCTCGGAGGCGAAGAATTTGGAATCTTATGTATCGGTATGAATGATAAGGAAGCTCTCTCTTTTGCTAACAGCATAAAAGAAAATATTGAAAATGAAAAAGTCGAGCATGAAAAAAACAGTGCTAGCGAATACTTAACTGTATCTATGGGTGTAATTGTTATTGAACCAGATTCTATTCACGATATCAACGAAATATACAGATGCGCGGATGAAGCGCTATACAGGGCTAAAGAAAGCGGACGTAACAGGGTTGTAGTCTATAACGACAAAACCTTTACCTAGTACTAAACCTAATCCTCTTTACCCTCCTCTTTTAAAACCATTGCCCTAAAAGCATCGTCTTTTGGCACTAATCCGGCTTCATACAAAAATTGAGACGGCAGGAAATTGATCTTCTTTATCTTGTCATATTTTGCATAACTAAGGTAAAGTATATCTTTGGCGCGAGTTACCGCTACATAAAAAAGCCTTCTCTCTTCATCAAGAGAACCGCCGCGCTGCATAAGTTTACGGTTTGGAAAACGCCCGTCCATAAGATCCACAATATAAACTTCTTTATACTCTAATCCTTTTGAAGCATGGACGCTTAAGAGGTTAACCCCTTCGCCCTGAGTCAGATCTGACGAGCCCAGTATCATAGCATTTAAAAATCTGTCATGTTCGCTGTATGGTTTTGACAGCTCCTCTAGCAAAACCATTTTTCTAGCAATTTTAGAGAGTGCGTCCGCCTTTTGTTTCTCATCAATCGTGCCGTCTTTAAGCTGTGCTCTTTTACTTGCTAAAAACTCCGCTATATATTTGTAGATTGCGGACTCTGCAATCTTTTTTACAATTGTGCGCGGCTGTTTTACCCCCTTTAGATCCCTAAATAAAAGATAAAAATCATGCAAAAAGGTAGCATTCTCTTTTGTAAGCTTTGGATGTTTTAAGATCGGATTGCGCATAAATTTATCTTCAAATCCAAGTTTTGCAAATTTACCCACACTGCCGAGCTCTAAAAAATCATCAAACAGACCGAGCTGATGGTTCAATTTTCTCTTCTCAAACGGGTTCTTATTCGACTCGTCAGGCGCATATAAACCGTAAAATATACTACCGTGCCCAAGTGTCTTAAGAGCTATATAAAGCTCTTTTGCCATAGCGCTTCCAATACCTCTTGCAAACTCAAAGAGATGTATAAATGCCATCATATCCGATTCATTTACTAGCAGAGTGTAGAAATCAAGTACCGCTTTTACCTCACGCGAATCAAAAAAGCTCGTCCCACCTTTTCTCTTGCATGAAATACCCAGCTCACGAAGTCCGACCTCTATGCCGTCTGCAGAGGAGTTGTTTCTGAATATAACGGCTATCTCCTCCTGCGGTGTCTGCGTTGAACTTATTTTGCGGGCGATGTCGTGATATTGATCAAACAGCTCATCATACGCAAGAAGCGTTGGAGACTGCGAAGTGTGCCCCCTTGTTACTTCAAGTTTTTTTGGATATATCCTCTCATTGTGCTCTATGACTTTTGTCGCAAGCGAGAGTATAGGCACAGTTGAGCGGTAGTTTTTTGTCAAAGTATGAACATGTGCCGTTGGAAATTTTTTTGAAAAAGTGCCTATTATAGATATATCAGCACCGTTAAAAGCATATATGCTCTGATCGTAATCTCCGACACAAAACAGAGAGGGCGGGTTCATCGCATCTATAAGTGTGCCTTGAAGAGCGTTCGTATCCTGATACTCATCTACAAGAACCTCTTTATAGCCCAGATCTTTAGTTTTGCACATAGCTCTAAAGTTTAAAAGCAGATCATTGAAATTTACAAAGCCGTACTCTTTTTTCAAACTCTCAAACTCATCTACTATATCAGCATAGATCATTGCAAAAAGCTCATGCTCCGGGTATCTGTTTTTAACCCACTCTTCAAAGTTATCTACAAGTTCAGTATTTTGATAAAAAGAGTATACGTCATAGAGATAGTTCCCGCCATAAGGGGTGATCTCAGCTCCGATATGCCCGAAAGAGCGTTTTTCGTAAACACTTCTAAATAACGTTTTTAGCTCTCTTTGCTGTTTAAGAACAACTTTTTTGTCATGCTTTTTAAGCCATCTGTAACTTACCGCATGAAATGTTCCAGCATCTATTTTTGAAGCTACATCTTTGCCGAAAAAATCTGCAACACGCTGAACCATCTCGGCTGCTGCTTTGTTTGTAAATGTAAGAAGCAGTATCTCTTGGGGCTTTACCCCTGAATCCAGAAGATAAGCTATTCTGCCTACGATCGTAGATGTCTTACCCGTACCTGCAGAAGCTATTATGAGATTTTGTCTGTTTTTTGATGTGGCAGCTAGATATTGTTCCTCATTTAAACGCGAAAGTGGCAAAAAAACTCCTCTAAAATTAAGAGTGAAATTATACTATCATAAACTTCAACTTTTTAAAAAAAAGCTCTTAGGATATAGGATCTGTACCTTTATAAATAAAACTCAAATAAGCAAAGCCTCACATCTTTTTGGATATAATCGCGAAAATTTTTATACGATTTAAGGTCAATTACATGTCAGCAAAGAGCTATGAACCGAGCATAACGGAAGATGAATTTTACAAAATCTGGGAAGAGAGAGGCTACTTTGAAGTAGACGGCAACAAAGATATTCAAGAAGACGGAAAAAACTTCTCTATCATGATGCCTCCTCCAAATGTCACGGGTCGTCTTCATATAGGTCATGCCCTTACGTTTACGCTTCAAGATATCATAACCCGCTACAAAAGAATGGACGGATATAAAACTCTTTGGCAGCCTGGAACTGACCATGCTGGGATCGCAACGCAAAACGTGGTCGAAAAACAGCTCTTGGCACAAGGTACCACAAAAGAGGAGATCGGCAGAGAGGCATTTTTAGAGCGTGCATGGGCGTGGAAAGAAGAGTCTGCGGGAGTTATGACTTCGCAGCTGCGCAAAATGGGCGTCTCTCCGGCATGGAAACGCGAACGCTTCACTATGGACGATGGGCTTCAAAAGTCCGTAAAAGAAGCTTTTGTACATCTTTACAACCAAGGGCTTATAGTTCGCGGAAACTACATGGTAAACTGGTGTACGCATGACGGCGCGCTAAGCGACATCGAAGTCGAACATGAAGAGCACGACGGCAAGTTTTACCACATTAAGTACCCTTTTGCAGACGGCAGCGGCTTTGTTGAAGTTGCAACTACAAGACCTGAGACATACTTCGGCGATACGGCGGTAATGGTTCATCCCGATGATGAAAGATACAAAGATATTATAGGCAAAAAGATAAAACTTCCTCTTACTGAGAGAGAGGTCTCTATTATAGCTGACGAACATGTAGATATGACTTTTGGAACAGGTGTTGTAAAAGTAACTCCGGCGCACGACCAAAACGACTACGAAGTAGGAAAAAGACACGATCTGGAGTTTATAACTGTTTTTGACGAAAAAGGTATTCTAAACGAATACGCCGGAGAATTTCAAGGTCTGGAGCGTCTCGAAGCTCGTGAGGCGATCGTTAAAAAACTTGAAGCCGAGGGTTTTGTCGTAAAGATAGAAGATCATAAACATCAAGTAGGGCACTGCTACAGATGTAAAAATGTTGTTGAGCCATACATTTCAAAGCAGTGGTTTGTAAGAAGCGAAGTTGCAAAGAAGTCAATAGAAAAGACGAATGGCGGCGAAGCAAAATTCTTTCCGCCTCACTGGATAAACTCATACAACTCATGGATGGGAGACCTGCGCGACTGGTGTATCTCCCGTCAGCTTTGGTGGGGGCATCAGATCCCTGTTTTTTACTGTGACGACTGTGACCATGAGTGGGCTAGTCTGAAAGATGAAGAGCACGAGTGCCCGAAATGTGCTTCAAAAAATATTCATCAAGACCCCGATGTTCTGGATACTTGGTTCAGCTCCGCTCTTTGGCCGTTCTCAACACTTGGCTGGGGTAACGGCGACGTCGAGATGGACAAACTATTCCAATCAGACGACCTAAAAGAGTTCTACCCGAACTCTCTTCTTATCACAGGCTTTGATATCCTCTTTTTCTGGGTTGCCAGAATGATGATGATGGGTGAGAATTTTATGGGCAACCTTCCGTTCAACCACATATACCTTCACGCACTCGTCCGTGACGAGCATGGTCAGAAAATGAGCAAATCAAAAGGCAATGTAATCGACCCGCTGGATATGGTAGAGAAGTACAGTGCCGATATTCTGCGTTTTACTCTTGCTATAAGTGCTGCACAGGGACGTGATATAAGAATGAGCCAGGATAAACTGGAGCAGAACCGCAACTTTACAAACAAACTATACAATGCGGCGAAATTTCTGCAGATGAATGTAGATACATTTCCAGATCTAAAAGGTTTTTGTGTTGAGACTCCGCTTGGAAGATATATGCTATCACGCTTAAACGTCGCAACTGCCGAAGTTCGCTCATCTATGGACGAGTACAGATTTAACGATGCGGCTACCGCAGTTTACCGCTTTATCTGGAATGAGTTCTGCGACTGGGGAATCGAGCTTAGCAAAGCTGACAAAGGTGCGATAGTAGAGCTTGGAGCCATCTTTAAAGAGTCGATGAAACTTCTTCATCCGTTTATGCCGTTTATCACTGAATATCTCTACCATGAACTCTCAGGAACAACTCTCAAAGACTCTGACTCAGTCATGGTCATGAAGTATCCGTTCAAGACGAAGAAACGCGTAAAAGACGAAGCTAGATTTGAGATAATCATGGACGTTATCATCTCCATAAGACGTGCAAAAGTCTTGGTAGATCTTGCAAACCAAAAGATAGAAAAAGCGTATATAAAAATAGACGGTATCTCGAAAGAAGAGCAAGAACTTATGAAACCTTTTATACTTAAACTTGCTAAAGTAGATATTGTAGAGTTTACGGAGTCTAAAGTAGAAAATTCGGTAAGCGATATCTCACAAAAATGTGAGACATTTATTCCGACAGAGTCAATTGACCTCTCACCTATCATTAACCGCCTTACAAAACAGGATGAGAAGCTCCAAAAAGAGATAGATAAGCTAGGCGGCATGCTAAACAATGAGAGATTTGTCGCAAACGCACCTGCAGATGTTCTTGCAAAAAACAGAGAACTTCTGGCAGATGCACAAGATAAACAGCAAAAAGTTATGGAGCAGTTAAATTCACTGAAAAACTAAATGAGTAAAGTTTTTGAACCTAAGCTTTTTACACTCCTAAAATCAGGGATAAGCAAAGAACAGCTTATCTCAGACATCTTCGCCGGCATTGTTGTCGGTATTGTTGCACTTCCGCTCTCCATCGCTTTTGCCGTGGCTTCGGGTGTTTCTCCGGAAAAGGGTCTTATAACTGCGATTATTGCAGGCTTTATCATCTCATTTTTTGGCGGAAGCAGAGTGCAGATCGGCGGACCTACGGGGGCATTTATAGTAATTATATATGCGATACTCAATGAATACGGGATAGACGGGCTCATCATCTCTACCATGATGGCGGGAGTCATTCTCATACTCTTTGGGCTTTTACGTCTTGGCAACCTTTTAAAATATTTTCCGCATCCTCTAATCGTAGGATTTACGAGCGGTATAGCCGTTATTATCTTTTCAACTCAGATTAAAGATGCTCTGGGGCTGAACATTGAAAAAATGCCCTCGGAATTCTTCCAAAAGTGGGTTGCCTATTTTTCTCATATTGATGAAACCAATCTTTATGCACTTGCCATTACAACTGCGACGATCTTAATAACACTCTATTTTAAAAAGATAACAAACAGAATTCCCGGCTCTTTTGTTGCCATCATTTTCATTACCTTTATCGTTCAAGCGGCAGATATTCCTATAACTACAATTGAGTCGTTCTTCGGCGAAATCCCAAACACTTTTAATTTTTCGCTACCTGCTATCGAGATGGAAAATCTCTACATATATATTGCTCCTGCACTTACCATAGCACTGCTTGGAGGAGTGGAGTCACTTCTATCAGCTGTTGTAGCTGACGGTATGATAAGCGGAAACCATCGCTCAAACACGGAACTTATAGCTCAAGGCATGGCAAATATTCTTACTCCGATATTTGGAGGTATTGCGGCAACAGGTGCGATCGCAAGAACCGCTACAAATGTGAAGAACGGCGGAAGAACTCCTATAGCTGGAATTGTACACGCTATAACCTTGCTGCTGATTATGCTTATTTTTGCAAGCTATGCAAAGCTTATTCCTATGGCGTGCTTGGCAGGAATACTAATCGTAGTTGCATATAATATGAGTGAGTGGCGCTCTTTTATATCGATCTTAAAAGGCTCTCCTTTTGACATCATAGTCCTTCTTAGCACCTTTTTGCTTACCGTGTTTGTAGATTTGACCGTAGCGATACAAATCGGTGTTGTTCTCTCGTCACTTCTATTCATGAAAAGAATGGCTGACATAGGCATAAAAACTCCGTGCCACGTTGACAGCGATCTGTTAGACGATTATTCTGATCTGCCCGAAGGTGTCTCTATATACGAGATCAGCGGTCCGCTCTTTTTTGCTTCTGCAAAGCAGTACTCTGGAGTCATCAAAGAGATAGGTCTTAAGAGTAAAATACTCATAATCCGTATGAGGCACGTTCCTTTTGTAGACTCAACCGCTCTTCACAACTTTGAAGAGATGCTCAAAACACTTCAAAAATCAGATGTCAGAGTTCTTCTTTCAGGTGTAAACAGTGATGTGCTTAAGGATTTAAAAAAGCATGAAATAACTTCTTTGATAGGAGACGAGAACATACTTGACTCCTTTGATGAAGCGGTAAAAAAAGCCAAAGGTATTACTGCAGTTCCTCTTTAGCCTGTAGAGCTTTTAAGATATAGGCTTTGCAATGCCCAACAATCTTGCTGCTTCTACAAGCACTCTGTCACCTACTTCAAAGCCGTATGTACAGTTTATATGCTGAAATTATCTATTTTGAGGGATTTAAACTCATCCATTAAAACGAATCTGCTTGGAAGATCCGTTAATGAATCTCTGTTTATATCCTGCATTATCAGTTGTTCTTTACGATTATATAACTTTGAGGCTGTACGGATCTGTACTTTGGCATCCCTGTACCTATAGTTGAGTTTATATATGTCGGATCTGCAATTACATACTCTTTTGAACCTGCTTTTACTTTCTCTCCGTCAAGCGGGATATAGAGAGCCGTTGCCATATGATCCTCATACTTAATGCCTAGTGCACTAACGCCGAAAAGCTCTTTCATTAGATATGAAAACAGAACTGCCCTGTCTTCACAATCTGATTTATCGTAAAAAAGCGTCTCTTGAGCAAACATGACCTTCTCTTTGCCAAACTGCAAGTTGTCCTGCTCATATTTAAATGATTTTTGGACAAAAGCAAGCACAAAATTCATAGCCTCGCTTGCTTTTTTGCCATTAATATGTTTCTTGACAGATATCGCCAAATCTCTGTATGTCCTCTTCTCGATCGGAGCGTTAAAAAAAGTCTCATAATCTGCCTGAGGGTAAGTTGCCATAAAATCTATAAGATTTTTATTGTATGAGATAGCAACATCGTATTTTTTGTCAAAATGGTAAAAACTAAGAAGCTTATCCCCAATATCTTCCCCTAAAACCGGAAGCTCTTCCAAAGATAGGTCAAGCGGCTTTAAAGCTCCGGGATACTCCTGCTTATAAGAGAAAATTCTGCCTACTTTCTCTTTGGAGCTGTCTAAAAAAACATAATATTTTTTACCGTCGAAACTAAAATTAGGCGTAGAGTAGATTGTTTTAAGAGAATAATGCATTAAAACTACATGTCTGTCATCTAGACCGACCTTTACGGCATAGCCCAGTTTACTTAACAAAAACCAGCTTAGAAGCTTAGAGTTGTCTCTGTTTTCATATATGCTGCCAGATATCTTTGAGACTAAAAGATAGATGCCCCAATCATTTAAGTTCATAGATTTTGATACTTTTTGTATATCTAAAACCAGATCTTCATAGTCACTAGATGCGGCCGCATCGAAAAAGTTGGCTATTCCAGCCTGATTTGCAGGGTAAAAATTTGCTCTTTTTATACCGTCTGAAATATCAAACTCCAAATTTCTGCCGTAAAAATCAAATGATATGTCTTTTGCTCTTTTCTGAGCTGCCACAGATATATCAGGCTCTTTTGGAGGTAATAGAGTCTCCTCTTTTACATCTTTTTCTTCTTCGACTTTTATACTTATTTTTGGTCCTACCGCCTTAACCTCTTTTTGTTTTGCAGGTTCAATAGTTATAGGCTTTTGTTTCTCGTAAAGAGGCTGCATATCTTCAAGAGAGTATGCTTTCCACTCCTGTTTCAAGTAGTTGCTAAATGCATTGTCTCTCTCATCTTTATACTCTTTAAAAGAGTCTGTTTGAGACTTTTTAAACTCTTTAAAGCTCTGCTGGGCGATAAGCGTTGAAAAACTCAGCGCGATAAGTAGACTAAAACGGCCAGACAGCCTGAATAATTTTTGTACCCCAGCCCTGTTTTGTCGCACGGTCAACATCTCCCTCTGTCTTGTAAAGAATCTTCGCATCACTGATCTGTGAAGACTCTATTCTATTGTACTGATCAATATCATAAGGGCGTATCACACCGCCGATCTGTATGATCTGCTTCTGATCATCTACCAAGATCTCTCTCTTGCCAGATATAAAATAGTTTCCGTTTTCTAACACTTTAACAATTCTAGCAGAAATAGTGGTAGTAAACGACGCGTCTCTTGATGCACTTCCCTGCCCTGCGTAAGCACTACTAGAACTGCCTGAAAATCCTATATTGCCCAAACCGTTCAGTTTATTGACTGCCGAATTTACTGCAGAGTTTGTACCGCCGGAGCTAAATACGCCGCCGCCCAGTCCTATAGTATCATCTTCGCTGAGCTGTTTTGAACCTGTACTTGAACTTTGAGCATTTTCAGATATTATAACCGTTACGACATCATTTACATGCATTGCTTTATGATCTGTAAAAAGCGGGTTTTCACCCTGCCCGAAGATGCTGCCCACAGAAGCAAAATCTTTCTTGTCTTCACGTGAAGGCATCTGCTCTACATAAGCAGGCGGCTCAAAGTCTATCTCAGGATCCGTCAAATTAGCTGTACATCCGGAAAAAAATAGTATAGCATAAATTGGCATCAGCACCATTAAAATAGTTTTTTTCAATTTTTCTCTTTTGCTTCTGTTTTATTAGTTATAATTCTAGCAATAATAGTTCCACATAAAAGGAAAAAAGTGAATTTAAGAGATAAAATCAATCAAGACGTCAAAGATGCTATGAAAGCAAAAGATAACAAAAAAAGAGATGCTCTGAGACTTTTAACAAGTGCCTTTAAACAGATAGAGGTAGATGAGAGAAAAGAGCTAAATGATGACGACGTTATAAAAATAATTCAATCTCAGGTCAAAAGAAGAGATGATGCAGCAACGCAATACAGAGATGCCGGACGTGAGGATCTTATGCAAAAAGAGCTAGATGAGATAGCTTACTACAAAGAGTACCTGCCTGCACAACTAAGCGATGACGAATTAAAAGAAGTGCTAAAAGATATAATTGCAAAAGCTGGCGCTGCGACTATAAAAGATATTGGAAGAGTTATGGGAGCAGCGAGCAAAGAGCTCTCAGGCAAGGCTGACGGCAAAAGAATCAACGAGTGCGCAAAGGCACTGCTATCATAAGAGAAGATACCCTTCTCTTAATCTCTTTTTAGCCGAACTTAAGTTTTCTAAGTGCGGCTTCCTCATCTGCTTCTCTCATCAAAGATTCGCCTACCAAAAAAGCATCGACTCCAGCTTTTGAAAGATCTTCAAGCTGACCATGTTCATAAATACCGCTCTCAGCAACGATAATTTTACCATTTGGAATCATCGGGATCAACTCATAAGAGAGCTGCATATTCATCTCGAAAGTTTGCAGATTTCTGTGATTAATACCGATAATATCACTTCCCGCATAAATCGCTTTTACCAAATCGCTTTTATCGTGGACTTCAACAAGCGCTTCCATACCCAGATGTCTTGTATACCCAAGAAGCTCTTTGAGCTCGCCTTTGCTAAGAGCCGCTGCAATAAGCAGGATAAAATCCGCACCGTGTACCATTGCTTCAAGTATCTGATACTTCGTGACTATAAAATCCTTTCTAAGCAGCGGAATTCCCACATATCTTCTTATCTGCCCCAAATAGTCCAGGTTTCCTTGAAAAAAATGAGGCTCGGTAAGAACTGAAATAGCACTTGCTCCTCCCCTCTCATAACTCTGTGCGATTGCTATAGGATCAAAATCTTCACGAATAACCCCTTTTGAAGGAGAGGCTTTTTTTACCTCTGCGATTATTCTATATGGATCCTCTTCTGTCGCCCTTAAATATGGAAAAACATCTCTTGGTGCTCTTGCATTAAAGGCAAGTGAGCGCCCAAGCCAGTCGAGTGAAAACTCTTTCTCTCTTTTTATTACATCTTCTCTTGTTTTTTTTATTATCTCATCTAAAATCATTCTACTTTTTACCCTTTTTGTTTTTTGCACACTCTTTTATAGCTTCAATATGTTTTACAACCTCATCATTGCTGCTGCCTTCCATATTCGCTACTTTCTTCATTATCTTTGCTGCCCTTTGACAATCACCAAGTCTGTAGTATCCCCACGCCAGTGAATCAAGATAGTAGATAGAGTTTGGCTCTATCCTGAGTGCCTCTTTGACATACTCAATCCCCTTGTTCACATCTATGCCGTGATCGATCAAAAGGTAGCCGAGGTAGTTAAGATACGTACCCTCTCTTTTTGTTTTTATTACCTCTTTTAACTTTGAGACAACACTTTTATGCATCTCTTTATTATTCTTGTCCGCAGCGCTCTCATACTCAAAAATCGCACTTTGTCCAAGGTAAGCAGCATCACCGTTCTCTTCGTAGAGCTCTTTTGCAATACTAACTGCTTTTTTATAATTTTTTGTCTGAATATAAAGCTGAAGAAGCAATTCATTGTTAATGCTATTGTGCTCCAAAAACTCTATCATCTTTTTATAATCTTTTTTATAACCGTATATCTGAACTATTTTTTCACCTATATCTCTGCTTGAATCTATTTTGTAGAGTCTTAAATATGTTGACAAAAGACCGTCAACATTATTATCATTGCTATAAAAACCTATAAGTTTTGAACAGATAAATTTTGTACATCCATGTATTCTAGAGTGAGTTTCAAGTTGTGCGATTGCATCTTTTTTTCTCTCTAGATTTACATATAAAATGACTGCCATCTTCTCAAGTATCTTCTCGTTATAGTCCTTGATATAAGCACCTTCAAGATACTTTACGGCGGTATTATATTGCTTTAGCTTTACATATATCTCGCTTACAAGCAGATAGTCGTCAACGCTGTTTGATTTTGCGACTAGCCTTATTGCAAGCTCTTTTGCCTCTAAGAGTCTGTCTGCTCTCATAAGGGCTATAATTTTGATCCTCACCAGTTCAAAATCATCTATCTTATCCCCTAAAATGTCATCAGCCCTGTTTATAACACGCTCATTTTCATTCGCCGCCAAGTCATCCCTCAAAGAGCGGTACAAATACTCTTTTTTGTCTGTTTTTAAATAGAGCGTATTAAATATATTTGATGAGCTTTCATAATCTTTGTTCTCTTCGAACCAAAGGGCATTTAGTATGTAAATATCTTCATACTCAAAAACTTTCTCATACCCCTTTACTTCTGCTTCTTTGGAAGAGCACCCCACTATGAAAAGAAGTGCAACAAAAAAAAGAGATGACTTTAAAAAACTATGCATCGATAACTCCGGGGCACTCCAGCTTCAACTCATCGACCCTTGTTTTAAAATAGTCCCAAAAAGGAAAAGTCCTGCACTGCTGCGGTCTTGTTTCATATATAGCGCATCCGTTTGATTCTCTGCTATAAAAAGCGCACTCATAACTGTCTCCGATCTTTCTCTCTTTTATTGAGTATCTGTATCCATGCTTATAAAGGTATGTTTTTGTAAACTCCTGAGTCTCTAAGCCCAAAAAGCCGGCAATACTCTCTATCTCGGAAGCGTTCACGTGGATATACCCGCTCTCTCCGGTGCAGCATCTTGCCTCGCATGAGCTGCATGCAGAAGCATCAAAAATGTAATCGTATCCGTCTTTTTTAATTATATTTGACATTTTATACTTTGTGTCCGTGCTTTTTTATATATTTTTTTAGCCTCATCTGAAAACTCTTCACCGTCAAAACTGATAAACGGCGGCCAAACTTTCATAAGAGACTTTGAACCGTTTCTTGCATGTATCATCACAAGAGATGCCGCTCTATCTTTTTTAGGATGAATAAAACGTACGTCAACCGCTCTCATGTTCATTTTTGCAAGCTCTGCGCAGATGAGTCCAAACTGCGAAGCATCATAACAGAAAATAAAATGAGATTTCGGCTTTAAAAGTCTTGAGACCTTTTTAAAAAATTTATCCAACGGTAAGTTGACATTATAGCGTGCATTAAATAACATCTCATTCTCACTCTTTGTCACACCGTCATGATAAAAAGGCGGATTTGAAATAATATAGTCATACTTTATATTTTCATCCAACTCCAAAAAATCACTCTTGTAAAGCTTGAACTCTATTTTGTTCACCCTTGCATTTATCGAAGCAAACTGAGCAAAAACATCCTGCTTCTCAACCGCTTCGAGTTCAACTTTTTCATTATCTCTTGCCACCAAAAGCCCTACGACACCGCATCCTGCTCCGACATCCAATATCTTTCCGCTAGGTCTGAAATGTGTAATAAAATCATATAAAAAGATTGAGTCGCTGTTGTAGCAATAGCCCTCTTGCGGCTGATAAAGAAGCATATATACGATTCCTAAAAGTTCATTTTTGGATATAATTTCGCAATTATATCAAAACTGACATCATAATGCGTAGGTCAGTTCTAAAGGGCATTAAATGATAATTATTCCGGCAAGGCTTGCTTCAAGCAGATTTCCACAAAAAGTTTTAGCAGATATCGGTGGTATTCCGATGGTTGTTAGAACTGCACAAAGAGTCGCACATCTAGGCAGAGTAGTAGTTGCGGCAGACGATGAACTAATTATCTCTACATGCAAAGCTCACGGCGTTGAAGCGATGCTTACGTCAACGACGCACAAAAGCGGAACCGACCGTATCAACGAATGCGCGAATATATTAAAAGTAGATGATGATGAACTTATCATAAACGTTCAGGCGGATGAGCCTTTCATAGAAGCGGATGTCGTAGAAAAACTTATTAAAAGATTAGAAGAGCTAAGACAAAAAGGTGAAGAGTTTATCATGGCAAGCTGCTATAACTCCATTAACAGTGAGTCGGCACAAGATGCAAATCTTGTAAAAGTGGTATTGGACGACAGAGACAATGCTATCTACTTCTCACGTTCTCCCATTCCTTTCAACAGAAGCGGAGAAGCACAATACTTCGGTCATATAGGAATATACGGTTTTAGCAAAAAAAGCCTAAAAGAGTTTTGTGATCTAAATGATGCGCCTATTGAGGATATTGAAAAATTAGAGCAGCTTCGCGCAATCTATCATCAAAAAAAGATAAGCATGGTAAAAGTTTCAAGTACCGGTTTTGGCATAGATACCCAAGAAGATCTCAAAAGAGCGGTTGAGATTTTTTTATAGAGGGTTTAAAAAGAAAAACGAAGCCAAAAAGCTTCGTTTATAAGTATTTAGATATTGTCGCGAATACCTAAATCTGCTACAAGTTTAAGATAAGCATCTTTGTCTTTTCTTTTAAAATATTTCATAAGACGGCGGCGCTGTCCTACTAGTTTTAAAAGACCTAGTCTTGATGCGTGATCTTTTTTGAACACTTTTAAGTGCTCAGTCAGTTCACTGATTCTCTCTGTTAATAGCGCGATTTGAACTTCACTTGAACCAGTGTCATTCTCATTACGTCCATACTTTGCAACAATTTCTTGTTTTTTCGCCGAATTTAAAGCCATGATAGCCTCCAAATGGTATATTATTCTAACAGTTATACATATCAGTGTATAAAGTTGAAGTGAAATAGTATCTAATTTATTCTTTTATTTCAACTTCTTTTGATATAATTTACGAAAATTTAATTAAAGTAATCATAATGTTAATAACACGTGCCAGTGAGTATGCGATACTCTCCCTTATTGTTTTGACAAAAGCTTCCTCTCCGATGGACAGCGAAACACTCTCAAGCCAACTCTCGATTCCAAAAAGTTTTCTGGCAAAGATTCTGCAGTCTATGGCGAAACAAGGAATTTTAAAATCATATAAAGGCGTAAACGGCGGTTTTGCCCTTGCACTTGATCCCAAAAATATTAGTATGCTGCAGATAATGTCGTCTGTCGAGGGTAAAGCACCTACGGTTTTTGATTGCGCGCCCTCTCTTGAGAGCTGCCCTCTAGACAAAGGCTCTCTGTGCTCGATATGGCCTTTTTTAAATAAACTACAAGGTAAGATAGACTCTTTTTTAGCAGACTTGACTTTAGCAGACGTATTAGAGTAATAAATTGGCAAAAAAATTAACCACCAGGCAGCAAGTCGGTACAACTTTAAACTTTTTGCTAGGCCAAAAAGACCTGAGTGTCGTCGTTTTCGTGATGGCGATACTTGCTATTATTATCGTTCCTCTGCCTTCGGGTATGCTCGATGTTTTGCTTACGGTCTCTATGGCTCTTGCGGTACTTATTTTACTCATATCGCTCTATGTTCCAAAACCGACGGACCTAACTACTTTTCCGACACTTATTTTAATACTTACGCTCTTTAGGCTTGCCCTCAATATAGCTACCACCAGAATGATTCTAAGCCACGGTCATGAAGGCCCGGACGAGGTGAGCAGCATTATTAACAGCTTTGGAAACTTTGTCGTCGGAGGAAACTACGTAATCGGTATAGTAGTCTTCTCCATTTTGGTCCTTATAAACTTTATGGTCATTACAAAAGGTTCAACAAGGGTTGCAGAGGTTGCTGCACGCTTTACGCTAGACTCTATGCCGGGTAAACAGATGGCAGTCGATGCCGACCTTAATGCAGGACTCATTGACGATGCGGAAGCAAAAAGAAGAAGAGCAGAGATCCTTCAGGATGCAAACTTCTACGGAGCGATGGACGGTTCGAGTAAGTTTGTAAAAGGCGACGCTGTTGCAGGTATAATCATCACTCTTATCAATATAATCGGCGGCTTTTTAATAGGTGTTTTTCAACACGATATGAGCGTTGGCGACAGTGCTACTACATTTACCCTTTTAACAATCGGTGACGGTCTTGTAGGACAGATCCCTGCTCTTATCATATCTACCGCAACCGGTATTATGATCACCCGCTCTTCGGGAGAGGGAGACAACTTTGCAGAAGGCGCTATCAATCAGATTACAGGCAACGCAAAGATAATGATGATAGTAGGTTTCATTATGATCCTTTTTGCTCTTGTCCCCGGCCTTCCAACAGCATCCATGGGTTTTGTCGGTATTTTATTCGCACTGCTGGGCTGGTCCGTATATAAATATGAGAGAGGCGAGCTTAGTATTCTTGACGTTAATAACATACTCTCAAAAACAAAAGAGCAAGAAGCAAAAGAGAAGGCTATGCGCCCTGCAAAAACAAATGAAGAGATAGCTAAAGAGGAGGAGACTGCTCTTGAAGATATACTAAAAGTGGAGATGTTGGAACTCACACTCGGCTATCAGCTAATCCGTCTGGCTGATAGCGCTCAAGGCGGCGATCTCCTTGAGAGAATACGTTCCATGAGAAGAAAAATAGCATCTGATTTTGGCTTTTTAATGCCTCAGGTACGCATAAGAGACAATCTTCACCTGCAGCCGCAGCAATACCAGATACTTTTAAAGGGAATACCTATCGGCGAAGGCACCATTATGCCTGACAAATTTTTGGCAATGGACAGCGGTATGGCAACCGGAGAGATAAAAGGAGAGAGAACAAAAGAGCCTGCATTCGGTCTTGAAGCTCTTTGGATATCTGCTGAATTAAAAGAGGATGCGATTATCAACGGTTATACGGTCGTAGATCCTGCCACTGTGATCTCTACCCATATGAGCGAGCTTATTAAACAAAATGCGGAAGACCTATTGACTCGTCAGGAAGTTCAAACACTTATCAACAAGATCAAAAACGACTTTCCTATTATTGTGGACGATGTTACGAAAGTTGCATCTATCGGACTTATACAAAGGGTTCTCAAGTCTCTCTTGCATGAGAAGATACCTCTTAAGGATATGCTGACAATTCTTGAGACTATCGCTGATGTAGCCGAGTTTACAAAAAACGTGGACATAATTACGGAGCAGGTACGTGCCAAACTATCACGCATTATTACAAAAATGTACTCAGGTGAAGACGGAGTAATAAGACTTCTTACGTTTGACACGGCATCAGAGCAGTTAATGCTTGAGAAGTCTCAGGAGAGGGACGGCACAAGAAACCTTATGCTAAACGTCGGCGAGATAAATGCTCTCATTCAGGCAACAAGTGCAAAGGCGGCAGAACTTCTTCAAAAAGGAATATCTCCTGTCGTAGTAATTGTAGATCCTCAGCTGCGCCGTGGTGTCGCAGAGATATTCGAGAGGTTCTCGCTTGACGTTGTCACCCTATCACATGCGGAGATTGACTCAAGTGCTACATTTGAAGTAATGGGCTCGATCTCTATAAAAGAACAAGATAAATAAGAAAGAGAATAATGAATAATAAAATAGTACATCACCTGTCACATACTGATCTTGACGGTTACAGTTGCCAGCTTGTAATGCAGCAGACACCATATACGCTTTTTAACTACAACGCAAACTACGGAGCAGAAGTAAAACAGACGTTAGAGCTGATTCTGCAAAATATTAAAAAAGATGACAAAGAAGCTTCTATACTTATTACCGATCTTAATTTAAACGCAGATGAAGCGAAGTGGCTAAACAACGAGGTTGAGAAACTAAATGAAAAAAGCAAAAAGATAACCCTTAAACTTCTTGATCACCACGGAA
>JBFEYZ010000012.1:0-20749 GCA_041561855.1 Sulfurimonas sp.
ACAAAAAATATAGCAATCGCTATTTTTATCGGTCTGTCTTTCTTTGTGCTCTCACTCAGTGTTTTTAATACTACGCAGGCTACACTCCTCGGGCTTATAGCATTTCTTGTAACACTTTGGACAAACGAGGGGTTGCCGCTTGGAGTCGTATCTATGCTGCCTATAGTGCTTTTCCCCTCTTTTTCAATCCTCTCTACAAGCGAGACGACTGCAAATTATGCAAATCCGATCATATTTCTCTTTTTCGGAGGCTTTTTAATAGCTATCGCCGTTGAGAAAACCGAGCTTCACAAATGGTTGACGGACAAGATGTTTTCAATCTTTCCATCGACTCCGAAGGGGATTATCTTTTCTCTGACGATAACATCGGGACTGCTAAGTTCTCTTCTCTCAAACACAACTACTACACTGCTTCTCATCTCAATCGTTCTTTTTATAACTGACGATATAAGACTTAAAATGAGGTTTGCACTCGCTATTGCTTATGGAGCGAGTATCGGCGGTATTTTGACACCGATAGGCACTGCACCGAATCTTATAATGCTCGGACTAATGCAGAACAATCAGATGGATCCTATTCCGTTTTTACAGTGGATGCTGATGGTTGCTCCGCTTGTTTTTGCAATGTTTTTTGTAGTTGCATCTCTGCTTAGTATCGGTGTAAAAGGCATAGATATATCTATAGAGCATAAAAATAGAGTATTGAGCGATGAGCAGAAAAAAGTTCTTTGGCTGATTGGAGGAGTAATCTTGCTTCTTTTGCTGAATGCTCCGTTTAAACCATACTGGAACGGCTTGGGGTTAAATGAAAACGTTATACTCCTCGGTGCCGGACTTATTCTTTTTGCTCCGCCTTTTGGTATTCTTGAGTGGATGGAGGATAAAGTAAAGATACCTTTTAGGATTATGTTTTTATTTGGTGCAGGTTTTTCGATTGCATCCGCTTTTAGTGCAACAGGCCTTGCCGATGAGGTCGCATCTTATCTGATAATAATAACGCAGTTCCATCCTATATTGATCATATTATGCGTAGCCACGCTTATTACGTTTACGACCGAGATAACATCAAACACGGCTCTAATATCCGTAATGCTTCCAGTAATCTATGCCGTCTCGCAGCAGAGCGGGCTGGATGCGACTCTCTTTATGATGGTGGCTACGGTTTGTGCAAGCTACGCTTTTATGCTTCCTATTGCTACGCCTCCAAATGCTATTGCTATGAGCAGCGGAGCCGTAAGTGTCAAGGATATGGCAAGATACGGAGTTATTTTTAATTTTGTCGGGATCTTTTTGATAGCGATGATAGCCGAGTTTTTCTGGAAGGGATTTCTTTAAGAGTTTCTGTTCTTATACATTGTATAAAAATCTTTTAGTATTAGGCCTGCGGTAAAGAACCACAAGATATTTAAGATGTAGTTGTTATCAAGACCGTTGTTGTAAAGGTATGGAAAAAAGAGGAAGTAGGGCCACTTAAAGAAGTAAAAAAACAGTATAGCCGACCCGTAAAGCTCTCTTAGGATTTTTTTCATAAGGCTATTTTACACTTTTTAGGTAGAATTTCACAAAAAAAGCAGAGGTTTCGTATGATAGTCCATATAGTTATGTTTAAATTTAAAGATGAGAGCAAAGAGTCAAATATACAAGAGGTAGTAAAGAGACTTAATGCTCTCTTAGAGCTTATTCCTGAGTTAAAATCTATGGAGGTGGGCGTGAATTTTACCGACTCAGAGCGCGCGTTTGATCTCTCTTTATACTCTACATTTGATACGAAAGAGGAGTTGCAAGCTTATGCTGTTCATCCCGAGCATCTAAAAGTGGTCGAACTTATAAAGTCCGTGACATTAGAGTCAAAAGTGGTCGACTACGAAATTTAGGCAAAAAATATTTTGCCCCTCTTCATGAACATAGCTTATTGAAAAGCCGTGTTTGTCGGTGATTTTCTTTACAATACTTAGCCCAAGCCCGAAACCGTCTCTTTGAGAGAGCTCCTGAGTAAATGGTTTTAAGTAGTACTCAAGCTCTTTTGAGAGTTTTTTGCCTCTGTTTATGACATAGATATTTTGCTTTGAAGCCTTTAGTGTTACTGGATATTCTTCAGCATATTTTAGTGCATTGTCGATAAGATTTTTAAGAGCGATAGAGAGGTAGTGCAGATCGCCCTCTATTTTAAAATCATCCTCTATCTCAAGAGCTATGTTTGACTCATCTTCTATATAGAGCTTGCTAAGAGACTCCGTTATGAGCGTCTCTGCGCTGAAAGTAGAGATGTTTAACTGTGTAGAGTTCAGCTTCTCAAGCTCTATGAGCTCATTTGTCAGTATCTCCAAATCCAAAAATATCTTCTGCAGCAACTCTTTTTGAGAAACATCATTTATGCCAAGCGTAGCAAACTTCCCTTTTGCGATCGGAGTTCTAAGCTCATGACCTATATCTCGCAGCAGCTCCTCCCTTGTCTTTATAAGCTCCTCTATTGAAGCGGCCATAGTATTAAAGGCACGTGAGAGTGTTCCTATCTCATCATTCGAGCTCACTTCTATTCTGCTGCTCATATTTCCCTCTGAAAAGTTTTGGATCTCTTTTGTTATCTTTTTAAGAGGCGAGAGCAGTTTTAACAGATATAAAAATATAAGTATAAGAACAAAAACATCCAAGAATATGAGGATATTAAGCTTTAGTTTGTCGTTAATATTCTCTTCATCAGGAGTCTTTAGGGTGTAGTTTTCATCAAGAAAGTTTATCTCTATGACAAACTCGTCTTCAAACGACGCCTTTTTGATCGATATAAAGCCAAAAGTGTGCTTTTCATAGTAGAGAACCTCTCTCTCTTTTTTGTCCAGAGCATTAACTCTTTTTAGAGCATATTTTGAGATTATCTCTTCTACTTTATCTTTGTTATCTATATTTTGAAATATCTCGTTGGATATCTTTAGATATTTGTCCTTTATGAGGTCATCGACTCTTTTTGAGTTGATGTTGTCGATCCAAAATCCAATAATATTCATAAGTATAAAGCTTATTAGAAAGAGTATGGATATTTTTTTTATAATAGACATATCTAGCCCACAAACTTATAGCCGATGCCCCAGACGGACTTGATGTATTTGGGCTCTTTTGGGTCGTCGCCTATCTTGTTTCTGATGTTTGATATATGTGTATCAATGGTTCTGTTTTTTGTGTTTTGATCGAGGGAGGTGGCATTTAATATCTGCTCTCTTGAGGATATTTTGTTTCTGTTTTCTACCAAAAATATAAATATCTCAAACTCTATTTTTGTAAAATCTATTGAGTAGTCTCCTAAAGAAACCTCTCTGTTTGTTTTGTCTATAGTAAATTCACCGATTGTAGTTTTGCCGCTTAGAGTTTTTTTTAGAATATGTTCTATTCTTAGGACAAGCTCCCGCGGTTCGTAAGGTTTTGCAAGATAATCATCAGCTCCCAAGTCAAAACCGTGTATCTTGTTTCCTATATCTCCTCTTGCGGAAGAGATGATGACTGGAATATCCGAGATGCTTTTTATTCTTTTTAAAACATCAAAACCGTCAATATCCGGAAGCATTAAGTCTAAGATGACAATTGAGTATGAGCCGTTTTTCTCTAGCTCCTCTATTGCATCTTTTGGGTGGGAAAAGGCAGTGCAAGTAAAGTCATACTCTTTTAAGTAATCAGTTATAAAGCCCTGCATCTGCAGGTCGTCCTCTATAAGCAAAACTTTTCTATTCAACTTGCCACTCCCTTAAATAGTATGAAAACCTCTCTCTTTGTGAAGTTGATAAGACAAAGTGAATCTTCTGCAATGTTTTTGTTTCCAGCTCTACGGCATCTTCATATATCTCTTTGGTTATCTGCTTGTAGTGCTCTTTGTCGAACTTCTCTTCTCTTACCAGCTCTTGGAGCTTCTTCTGTAGTTTTTGTCTCTTTTTATAAAATTTTTCATAATCTTTTCTATACTCTACAACTATACCTTTTATCTCTTTATGCTGCTGTTTGTTTAGGTCCAAGTAGTCTAGATTTTTGTATATATGATCTTTTTTGTGTTCATGCTCATAATCATCATCTGCCATCATGGAAAAAGAGAGAAGCAGACTACATATAAGCGTTAATATTTTTAATCTTCTCATCTTCGATCAATCCTTTTTCAATATCGCTGTGGCATGCTTTACAGTTTGCTTTGCTTTTTACGCTCTCATGAGCAAAAACCTTTTTTGGGATGCTGCCGTGCTTGTCTTTCCAAAAATCGGTCTGGGTTATTGCTATTATATCTTTATTTTTTGTCGAATTCAAAATCTTTACACTTACCTCTTGAGTCGAGTTTTCCGCACTGTTTTTGAGCAAAAAATCTAAAATATTTCTGTTGTCAGCCTCATCTATGGATGCATCGTCTCCAAAGTGGTTCTGCAGGTCCGCCATTAAAATTCTCCACGATTTTTCACCCAGAGTATGCGGCGGATAGAGAGTGTGGCATGATGCACACTCATTGACAAAAAGCTCATTTTGCGCTTTGTAGTCCAGCGGAACATACTTTGAAGCTATCAGGGGGTTGCTTTTAGTCGTCAGGCTAAAGAACAAAAATGCGACAAGCAGAGCTAGAAAAATTGCCGCAAGAAGCTTTTGAAATATGTTTAGTTTTATGCCCGCGGGCTCATTTGTAACTTTGTAGCCGTTAAAGATGGACTCAAGCGTCTTATGTTTTGAGTGAAGCAGCCTGTCGCTTAAAATACCCAAAAGATGCATGACTATAAGAGCTATAAGTACGCCTGAGAGAAATTCATGTATCTCTTCAAAAAGTTCCATCTCTTTAAAAAAAGAATTGTTTAAAGAAGATAAAATCCCCTTTCCTTCTTGAATGCCAAGTGTCAAAACACCGGTGATTACAGTGAGAAAAACAACTACCAGTATGCCAATCATCACATAAGAAGCCAAAGGGTTGTGTCCTATATATTTCTGCTCGCTGCTAAAAATATTTGCAATGAACTCTTTGACCTCGCCCATGCTCATGGGAAAGTCTTTAAACTTTGAGTATTTAGGACCCAGATAGCCCCAGAAAAATCTAAATGCCAAAAGAATCAAAATAGCGTAACCGATAAGAGCATGGTAGTTAAGCAGCTCGTCGTCTTCGGTTAAAAAAGCAAGCAGTATCAGCAGTGCAAAGAGCCAGTGAAAAACTCTTGTTGGAAGCGACCAGATATAGGACTTCATCATCTACTCCTTAATCTTCCCATTTTCCGTAATTTGGAATCAAGATGTCTCTTTCGCTGTATATCCCTTTTTCTGCCGTAGTGTGGCATGCCGTACAGTTAAACAACCCTTTTACTTCATCTTGCGTAATAAGGTCCTTTCTTATCTCTCTATGCTTTTTTATCATATACGGGGTTTTTGATATCGACTCTGGGATATCCCCGCGCTTTATGCTTTTTACGATCTTGTTGCTTCTTTTGTACTCCATAGCTTTTTCGGCACTGTTTTGGGTCAGATACTCCAAGATAGAGTCAAAATCCTCTTTTGCCAATGTAGCATCAGTGTCAAAGTGGTCTTGCAGATTTGACATCATCTTCTCCCACGCGTTTGAGGGTAAAAGACCCGGCTGATATGCAAAGTGGCAAGAGCCGCACTCTTTTTTGTATAACTCGTCTGTAACCACAGCAACACCTTTTTTCTCGTAAGAGCCTGCCAATAGTATGCCGCTTAATGCTGCGAATAAAATTAATGATTTCATATTTGTCTCCTTATCTGTTGATGATGTATGTGACTACATCGCCTTTTTCTTGAATGGTTCCTTCACGATTGTATACATCTATGAAGTTTCTCTTTAGCCATTTTTCTATTGTCTTGATCTCGCTGAATCTCTTGGGATTTGCTTTTACAGAGAGCGGCTCGATCTCTTTTGCGGTAAAAAAATTCTTACCGACTTTGCTTAGGTCGTCTCCGTGACAAGAAACGCATGAGATCTCTTTGCCTTTTTTACCGATGTGTTTTGAGATGAAGATATCTCCGCCTCTTTTTATATCAAAACCTTTAAAACTTGGATCTTGGACTTTTGCCTCTTTGGCAAGAGCATTTAGGTACTCATCTACGACGGCCGCAGACGATATGCCAAAAAGTGCAACCAACGTAAGTAAAATCTTCATTTTTTCTCCTTTTAATCTGTTTATGATGAAAGTATAAAAGGATAGTGTCAAATGTTTATGTTTGGTTTCTTGACATTTTCTTAACAGTATATTACGGAGATTTTATCAATTAGATTTTATAGCGGAGGAGTGTCGGCGTGTTAAAAAGATTTAACACGCCTGACTTATCTATCTTCTTCTTCTGGTCTGATGGTCTTCAAACTCTTTTTTATTTACCAGACCATCTTCGTTTGCATCCATTCTTGAGAACTCATAGTGGCTTTTTGCATTGCGCGTCATTCTGCCGTCATCTCTTCTCTCTTGGACTCTTTTTTCTCTGGCCTCATTTAACTCGCTTTCGGTCAGGGTACCGTCGTTGTTCAAGTCAAAACTCTCAAATGTAGGCATATCGCGCCCTCCATTTTGTGCCAGAACTCCGACTGGTGCAACCAATAACAGACTTAACGTAATAAGAGATAATCTTATATGCTTAGAAAACATTTTCATAATACACTCCTTATTTTGGTATTAGAGCCATTGTAGCACATAAAGCGTAAACTATTTTAAAGCTTTTTTATTATCTTCTTTGTCTCTTCATAGCCCAGATCAATGAGCTCTTTTATCTGAGACATATCAATTGCGTTATACTCGGATAGATCAGGTTTTATAGTAAGATCTGCCTCTTTTGTCTGCGCATTTTTATTGATCCTGACTAAAAAGTTAAAACTGTTATATAGAACCTCGATAATATTGTCCGGCTTCTTGTAGGAGCGCTCCGGAACAAGGTCCACTCCTATTAAAAAATCCACATCTTTGTCTTTTAGACAGCTCAGCGGAATGTTTTCAACAATTCCGCCGTCTACGAGAAATCTGCCTCCAAGCTCAACAGGTATAAATATCCCTGGAATACACGTGCTTGCAACGACACTGTCTGCAACGCTTCCTTTGTCTAATGTAATCTTCTCTCCTGTTGTAATGTCGGTAGCTATCATCCCAAGCGGAATCTTTGCATCCTTAAATCTTTTATCGCCTATGTTTTTTTTGATGATTTCGCCTATTTTCTCATTTGAGAGTACACCGTATTTTGAGAGGGTAAGGGAAGAGAGTTTTTTCCACTCAAATTCAACGATTATATTTTCTATCTCTTGCGGGGTCTTTCCAAAAGCATAAAGAGCTGCGACAATTGCACCGGCGCTTGTACCGCAAATTGCACTTATTTTGATGCCTTTTTCTTCGAGCGCTTTTAAGACACCGACATGAACGGCTCCTAAAACAGCTCCTCCGCCAAGTGCCAATCCTATTTTCTTGTCTTTGAACCTATTCATCTGTTTTTATTTTTTTTTGCTGCTTGAGATTCCTGCCGTCATAATAAATCCCAGAGCCTCTTCAGTTTTCATATTGATCGGAGTTATATTTTTTTTAGGAATAAAAAGTGAATAACCGCCTATTTGATAACTCAGCTGAAAATAGACGACAACAGGCTCTTCCATATCTAAAAAATCGAATCTTTTCAGATCTTCAGAGGTTATAAAGCCCATTATTTTAGAATCCATCCAATGCGTATCTACAAGAACAACAATATCTTTTTCTCTGTTTTTAAGATTTGAGAAGAAGTTAAAAAAATCTTTAACGGCACCGTATAGAGTATTGACAAGAGGAGTTTTGTCAATAAGCGATTCAAAAAAGTCCCTTATCTTTTGAACAATCCAAAGTTTTAAGAGCAGTCCTACAAAAAATACTATGGATATACCCGCCACAAATCCCATACCTGCTATGTAGTACTCTTTTGGCAGCACCAATAATATCAGATCCCCAAAGAAATCCTCCGTCATCTTTAGTACCCAGATAAGCAGGTATAAAACTAAGGCTGTAGGAAGTATAAGGCTAAGACCGTTTATAAATGTTTTCACAGATTGTTCTCCTGACTATTGCTTTGAAGATTTAAAAGATTGTATCAAAAAAAATATTAAAGCTTTTTAGAGGGGCTCTAATGTTAGAATTTCAAAAAAAATCAAGGCAGTCTAATGTTAATGACAATAGTAGCAATCTATACTCTTTTTGTACTCATCTCTTTATATACGAGTGTTATGCAGATAGGTTATGTAAACGGAGCAAAAAAAGGCAAAGCAGTTCTTCTTAGCGAAAATGACTTTGTTAAAGCTGCAAACTACAGTATCGCAAAAGAGAGAATGAATATAGCGAACACTTTTGTGGATTATATACTGTTTATATTTTGGATAGGGACTGGAATAAAGTTCTTAGAGCAAAATATATCTTATGAAAACGAAGCACTTCTAAATATTGCCGTCGTTATGAGTTTTTTAGTTATAAATTCGCTTATATCTCTGCCGTTCTCCTACTACGAAAAATTTGTCCTCGACGAGAAGTTCGGGTTTAACAAATCTACCCATAAACAGTGGGCAAAAGATACTGCCATCTCCTTTGTTATGACGCTTCTATTTGGCTCTTTGGTCGTTTGGGGAGTTTATGTGATAATTTCAAGCTTTGATCTTTGGTGGCTTTGGAGTTTTCTCTTTATTTTTGCTGTCGTAGTCCTTATTAATATGTTATATCCGACTTTTAGAGCGCTCTTTTTTGATAAGCTTACTCCCCTTCAAAACGAGGAACTTGATGCAAAGATAAAAGAGTTGATGGACAAAACTGGATTTGTGAGCTCAGGTGTATTTGTAAGCGATGCCAGCAAGAGAGATGCAAGACTAAACGCATATTTTGGAGGGCTTGGAAAATCAAAGAGGGTTGTTCTTTTTGATACTTTAATAGAAAAGCTTACAACCAGAGAACTTCTGGCGGTTCTTGGTCATGAACTCGGACACTTTGCACATGGGGATATTTATAAAAATATTGCTCTTGTAGGAGTTATGCTTCTTGGTATGTTTGCTGTTTTTGGCAATCTGCCGCTATCTCTTTATACAGAGCTTCAGATATCTCAAGAACCATATGCAGTTATGATATTGCTGATGCTTTTTATGCCAACTCTAGGATTTTTAATGATGCCTATCATGGGGGTGGTCAGCAGACACAACGAGTATGCGGCAGATAAAACTGGAAGCGAGCTTGGAGGTGTAGGTGGAGAGATAGAGCTTGCAAATGCTCTGAAAAAGCTCGTAAACGAGAACAGAAGTTTTCCTCTGTCTCATCCGCTTTATATCTTTTTTCACTATACGCACCCGCCTGTTTTGGAAAGACTAAAAGAGCTCGGTGTAGACATCGAGGAGGTTGATAAAAGAGCCTTGGGAGAAGCATGTCAAGCCGATATTTAGTCAAAGATGTTTTAAAAAAGATCACTGCCTCTCTCTCTTTTAGCATCGAGCGCCCGGCAAGAGAAGCGCATCTGCTTTTGATGCACCATCTGGATGTGGATGAACTCTGGATTTTGACAAATCAAGATGCGGAGGTAAAGGATTGCGAAGTACTGCTTGAGCTTGCCCAGAGAAGGTCGAAGAACGAACCATTAGAGTATATTACAAACAAGGTCAGTTTTTACAGCGAAGAGTTCTTTATATCAGAGGGTGCGCTTATTCCCCGCCCTGAGACGGAGCTTCTTATAGATGAGGTTCTTAAAAACATAGAAGACAAAAATGTGAATATAACTATTGCAGAGGTCGGTGTGGGGAGCGGGATCATATCAATTATGCTTGCCAAATTTCTTCCAAATGCAAAGATTATAGCGGTAGATATCTCAGAAGCGGCACTAGAGATAGCAAGAAGAAATATAGAGATATTTGGAGTAGAGGATAGAATTGAGTTAAGACTCGGTTCACTTTTAGAACCACTTGATGAACATATTGACTATTTAGTCTCAAATCCTCCATATATTGCAGAGGATGCAGATCTTGAGTCAAACCTCTCTTATGAGCCTCAAAATGCTCTTTTTGGCGGCAAGATAGGCGATGAGATAATAAAAAAACTTCTTGATGAAGTCTTAAGCAGAAATATTAACTTTTTTACTTGTGAGATGGGTTATGATCAAAAAGATAGAATTGTGACATATTTAAAAGATAAGAACTTTGCCGAGATTGAGTTTTATAAAGACTACAGCGATTTTGACAGAGGCTTTACACTAAGGTTATAGTAATTGAGAAGAAATATTTTTGTAGATTTTGTATATTTTACGCTTTTGGCCGCTACATTTGGAGCTGTTTTAGTTTTAGGCACTATCGTTGCCCCAATAGTTTTTCATACAGATAAAATTTTATACTCTGTTTTACTTGATAACTACAATGCCGGAATCATTATGGGCGAGATATTCCGCCGTTTTGGCTACTGGATATATTTTTTAGCTTTTTTTGTCACTGTATATGAGATAGTTATGTATAAAAAGGGTCAAAGAGATGCAGTAATTTTCGGAAGTGCGGTTACGGTTGTTTTCTCTTCGCTTATGTTTAGTGCGGTTTACTCTCCAAAGATATTGGCTATGCAGATACTAGGTGTAGAAGCTACTCAAAGTGACACTTTTAAAAATATTCATTTGGCAAGCGAATTAGATTTTAAAATTTTAGCCGTAGCTTTGCTGATACTTTTTATCAGAAGGTTAATGCTTCTAAGGCTTTAATAGAGGCACTTTTAAAAAACCTTATATTCTCTTTTTACTCTCCAGCTTAATATAACTTTTTCTTTTAATGCTTGATTTTAATCAAGATGATTGAGTAACAAATTTAATATCATTTTGGCTAATACTACTTTTAGGGGAGGCTAGTGTGAAAGGTATATTAAGGAAATTTATAGTTGGTGGGTTGACATTATTGGCAGTTTCTCAGACTGCTTCCGCAAGTTCTTCTTCGGGAGACGGCAGCGGATTTTATATTGTTCCAAAAGCGGTGGTCGTGTTGGGGGATACGATTACACATCATGGACATAAACTTAACGGGGAGAGCGGAGTCGGTGCAGGTATTGATCTGGGCTACTCTTTTACTCCAAACTATGCACTGGAGTTGTCCGCAACACATGCGGAAGCAGATGTTGTAGAAGATGACCATGTAAAAGATACTGCGGAGTATACGACATACGGTTTTAATGCAGTATATACAAGAATCTTATTCGGTCACTTTGCAATACTCGCAAAACTTGGTTATGCATGGGAGTATGAGAAGATGGACAAACTTCATATAAAAGAGACTCTTGACGGTGTTACTTATGCATTGGGATTTGAGTACGGGGTAGCTGACAACATGGAACTTGTGTTTGAAGCAGAAGGTGCAAATGTTACAAGTTCAAGAGGCGAGAGCCTTCTTTTCGGACTAAAATACAAATTTTAAATATTTTGCCTAAGTTTTAAACTTAGGTGATCTCTTCATCTGAAAATTCATCTAAACTATCTTTTTATTACTTTAGGATAGAATAATAAAATTTATTATTCAAGGAAATTCTATGTTCATAAAGATAGCTCTCTTCTTTAGTTTGATTTTCTCCGTGACAGGATTGAATGCCGTCGGCTTCACAAAATCAGCAACGACCAAACCCGTGTTAGTCCAAGATGGTCCTCAAAAAGAGTGGTGTCCGGTATGCGGCATGAGCATAGAGGCTTACTACAAAACTTCACACACTTCAAAGATCAATGATCATAAAAACAGACAATACTGTTCAATGAGATGTCTTGCGGCAGATATGCAGGAGTATGATATAGATATCGACGATGTAAAAGTAGTCGATGTTTCAAGTGAAAAATTAATAGATGCAAAAAATGCTTACTACGTCGTCGGCTCGGATATCAGAGGAACAATGACAAAAGTGAGTAAACTTGCCTTTGGAGACAAAGAAGCGGCAGAAGAGTTCAGTATTGAGAACGGAGGAGAGATATTCGATTTCAAAACGGCACTAAAGATGGCTCAGGATTCGCTGCAGTCCGATATTGCAATGGCACAGAATAAAAAAGAGAAACAGGTCTACTCTATGGGTAAAAAGATATTTGAGAAGAAGTGCCAAAAAGAGATCGATCTCAACAGCTGTATTGAAATCAACGAGTTAAAAGCGTATATAAGAGATGAAAAGGTTTGCGGCGACCTAAAAGAGAGCGAAATTCAGCCGTTAACTTTGTATCTTTGGGAAGTAAAAAGATTTGGCGACATTAAAGACACAGATGAGGCGATCAGTGTTAAAAAGGATGAAAAGTGCCCGATCTGCGGTATGTTCGTCTATAAGTACCCAAGATGGGCGGCTCAGATATTTTACGGTGATAAACACTTGTCTTTTGACGGTGTAAAAGATATGATGAAGTATTACTTCTTGCATAAAGACGGAGTGTCAAAAATAGTTGTCAGCGACTACTACTCTCAAAAAGCGCTAAATGCCAAAGAGGTTTATTATGTAGTTGGAAGTGATGTTTACGGTCCTATGGGAGAGGAACTTATACCTTTTGCAAAAGAGAGTGAAGCAAAAACTTTCTATATGGATCATAAAGGCTCTGAAATATTGAAATTTGATGATATAACAGAGAATGATATAAAGAAGCTAGATGAATAGAAAAAGCACTCTTTTTATCTACTCTTTTTTTGCTCTAAGCTTTATTTTGTTTTCAGAGATATGCTATTTATATCTTTCAAAAAGTATGGACGAAAATGTGTTAAGAAGCAAAAAAGAGTTTGTAAAAGCCGTGCAGCTTCCCGATCTTTGCATCTCAACGGAGGCTTCTTATATCAGACATAGAAGTCTGAGTGATTTTTTCTCGATCTACAGAGATGACGGAGCTCTAAGAGAGTACTTCGCATCGACTTATGTTTTTAGCGGTTCCGATATTTTAAAAGAGAAAAAATGAGAAGTAAGTTTAACCTCTATATAACAGAGTATGCCATAAACTCTCTGCTTCGCCAGAAGTATAAAACATTTTTTATCTTTTCTGTTTTGAGTGCTCTTGTTTTTTTGCTTAGTTCACTATTTTTCATAACAAACTCCATCAAGTATGAGCTCTACTCTACTGTTGACTCTCTTCCCGAGATAACTGTTCAAAAGATCAAAGCTGGACGCCAAGATGAGATAGGGGTAGAAGTCGTAGACGAGATATTGCAGATGAGCGGTGTACAAAGCGCAGTTGCAAGAGTGTGGGGGTACTACTACTTTGAAAATGAGGGTGTCAACTTTACACTTGTGGGAATTGATGAGTATGAGGAGCAGTACAAAGAGTCGCTAAAGAGCGTTGCAGGGCAGCTTGATTTTGAGAGCTCTGCTATGATGGTGGGCGAGGGTGTCAAGAGAGTTATGCGAAAGAGCTACTACAAAGAGTATTTTAACTTCATAAAGCCTGACGGAACCCTGAAAAAAGTCTATATAGGTGCTTCATTTAAGGGTGATTCTGAGCTTGAATCAAACGATGTCATAGTTATGAGCAAGAAAAATATCAGAGAGATATTCGGGATTGATGATACAAAAGCGACGGACATAGTGGTAAAGGTCGCAAACCCTAACGAGATAGCAACTATTGCTTCAAAGATAAAGCTTCTCTACCCAGATGCAAGAGTTATTACAAAAGATGATTTAAAGATTAGCTATCAAAATATCTTTGACTATAAGAGCGGGGTTTTTCTTGCACTTTTCATTGTTTCGCTTTTTACTTTTTTTATAATCATCTATGATAAAGCAAGCGGGCTTAGCAGCGAAGAAAAAAGAGAGATAGGAATACTAAAAGCTCTCGGATGGAGGGTTGACGATGTTTTAAAAGAGAAGTTTTATGAGGGCTTTATCGTCTCGTTTTTCTCCTACATGACGGGTGTTATTTTAGCTCTCTTTTTTGTTTACGTTCTAAAGGCTCCTCTTATGCAGAATATTTTTACGGGCTATTCGCAACTAAAGACATCTTTTACTCTTCCTTTTGTTCTTGACGTGCAGACTATGGTACTTATATTTTTTCTAAGTGTTCCTATCTATATAGCAGCGACTATTATTCCTTCATGGAGAAGCGCCACACTTGAAGCAGATGAGGTTATAAGATAGTGATAAAGCTAAAAGATGTAGTCAAAGAGTATGAAGCAAACGGTGTCGATATGGTGAGTGCTCTAAAGGGTATAAGCATAGATATCCAAGAGGGGGAACTTGTTGTCCTTAGAGGTGCAAGCGGAAGCGGAAAGAGCACTGTTCTCTCACTAATTGCTGCATTTAGCAAACCGACAAGCGGTGAAGTGACAGTCGATGGAGACAAGATCTCAAAACTTGCTGACAACTTTGCATCCGAGTATAGACGCAACAGCATAGGCTTTATTTTCCAAAAATATAATCTTATTCCTTCTCTTAGCGTAAGAGAAAATATTACTCTGCCGCTTGTTCCTATGAATCTTAGCCAAAAAGAGATAGAGGAGAAACTCTCAAGAGTTTTAGAGATGTTTCATATTGAGCATAAAGCCGATCAGCTTGTTAAAAATCTCTCTGGCGGAGAACAGCAAAGAGTGGCAATTGCAAGAGCAAATATCAATAACCCAAAGATCATTTTGGCGGACGAGCCTACCGCAAATCTGGACGAGAAGCTCTCGCTGCACTTTATAGAGATGCTCAAAGAGTTAAAAGCAGAGGGGAAAACGATCATAGTGGCAACTCATGATCCGCTCTTTTTAGGGCTTGATTTTGTAGACAAAGAGATAGAGATGCATCATGGAAGTGTTGTCTAAATGCTTTTAACTCCCGAAGTTCTTGCTATTCTTATCTTAAATACGATATTTTCGGTTTTTGCATTTGTAGCATTTATATTAAGTGTAAAAATATTTTTATATTGGGACAATGATTCTACTTCGCCATTGCAGTACAAGTTAGAAAAACAGAGTTTCTTGGCTTCAACAATAATAAAATATATATTTAGCATAAAAGTACCGCTTTTTCTGTTTTTCGTATTTACGCTCGATAAAATCTCAAATATCATAACAGGGGCCATGTGTGCGGCAGGTGTTGTCGATGCGACGCAGACGGGAGCTTCTTTGATAGTTTTAAAAATTTTAAATATCTATCTTTTCGCATTGTGGCTAAAGCTTCACTCACAAGATATGGAAGATAAATTACAACCATATACAAAGGTAAAATTCGGGTTTTTTATAGCTCTGTTTTTTCTTTTTATGTTTGAAATAGTTTTAGAGACTTTAATGTTTAACTCCATAGAGATCGATAAAATGGTAAGCTGCTGCGGAAGCATATACTCAAGCACGTCCACATCAGCAATATCTTCTCTTTTTTTACTTGATACTTCTGTATTGGTAACTCTTTTTTACGTCAGTTATCTATTGATCGTTCTATTTTATTTTATAAAAAACAGATATCTTTTCTCCATAATGAATTTTCTTTTTATACCTATTTCCCTAATCTCGCTGATACTTTTCTTTGGTATTTATATTTATGAGCTTCCGTCTCATCACTGTCCGTTTTGCTTTCTTCAGGGTAACTACTATTATGTAGGGTATTTGATATATACTTTTCTTTTTTTGGGGACATTTTATGGTATATCTGTTAGTTTTGCAAAAAAGAGAGACGGAAGTTATGAAAAATCACTTCTGTTTAACTCTCTTTATGCTATATTATTGTCGATGTATGTAGTTGTTTACTACATAAAAAACGGCGTTTTTTTATAGGGATGTATATGTTAAAGTTCAAGACTATTCTGTTTTTATTGCTGACAATTCTGTTTTTAGGTTGTGAAAAAGGAGATAATCAAGCTCCTGCGAAAATACAATGGGATAGAGATATGTGTGACAGATGTGTTATGGTACTGAGTGATAGAAAGCATACACTTCAGTTAAAAGACCCAAACACAAGAAGGGTCTACAAATTTGATGATATAGGCTGTATGGTATTGTGGTTTAATGAGGAAAATATTGAGTATAAAGAGAGCGTTGCTATCTGGATTACAGACACTAACACAGGAGAGTGGATAAATGCAAGAGAAGCATTTTATACAACAAACAATATAACACCTATGGCATTTGGATTTAGTGCTTATAAATCAAAAGAGTATATAAAAGAAGGCGTAGAAGCTATAACCTATGATGAGGTATTAAAAAGAATAAAATGAGAGTACATTTAGAAAATATGGTTCTTTTTCAAAATGTTGATGAAGATACAATCAGTAATATAGAGAGTTTTACAACTGAGCATAAAGTCTCTAAAGACAATATCGTTTTTTATGAGGGTGACGAGCCTAAATATCTATATCTTTTGGTCAAGGGTGTAATAAAGCTTTACAAAACATCATCCAACCATAAAGAGGTAGTACTTAAATATTTTCACGACAATGAGCTTATAGGCGAAGTCGCAAACTTTGAGGGAATGCCATATCCTGCGACCGCTAAAGCTTATAGTGACGTGGAGTTTTTGAAAATAGATTTTGAAAAATTAAAAGAGGTTATTTTTTCAAATCCAAATCTGGCGTTTAACATCCAGACATCTTTGGTAAAAAAGATCAAAAATCTAGAAAACATCATATCTACAAATTTGGTTCTAGACTCAAAAGAGAGAGTCGCAAAATATATCTGTAATCACTCGGAAGACTTTTTTGAGACCAAAAATATAGAGATAGCCGAGATTCTAGGCGTATCGCCTGAGACACTCTCTAGAATACTGAAATTCTTTAAAGACAGAGATATAATCAATATTAAAACAAAATTTGTAGATAAAGAGGCTCTAAGAGAGTTTTTTTAAATTATAGACATAACTGACCTATATCAACTGCAAGCTCTCTTGGCTTGGTTAAAATACCCAAATTTTAATCCACGGAGAGAAGTATGCGTTATTTATTTTTATTGCTCGGTATGTTCTTGTTTGCGATCAACTCGGAGGCAAATGAGAGCAAAGTCTGCCAGGCCTGCCATCCTATAATCTATAAAGAGTATTACGAATCTTCCCATCGCAACGCATCTGTTTATAACAATCCTATCCATAACGCTATGTGGGAGAAGCACCCAAAAGACGAGAAAGGCTACACTTGCGCTAAATGTCACTCTCCAAGTGATTTAGAGGCTCTTCAAAATGGAATCGTTACGAAGAATGAGACTCAGACAGAAGAATCGATCTCTTGTATGTATTGTCACAGCATAAAAGATGTTCAAGAGGGAGATAGTTCTAACAGCAATATTTTAACGGATAAAAAGCGCGAATATTATACCGCTCAAGAGGGTAAAAAGGGTAGAGCGGAGTATGAGATGAAGTCTTCGTGGTTCGGATTGAAAAAGGAGCCAAAAAGCTCTCCTTTTCATAAGATCGATTACGATAATGAAAACTACTACAACGGGAATGTCTGTATGGGGTGCCACTCTCATACGGGCAATGAGCACGGTTTTGACATAACGATGCTTGACGCTCTAATAAGCGAGAATGACAAAAACAGCTGTGTTACGTGTCATATGCCGCAGGTGCTTGGCTCTAAAGTTACAATAAACGAGACAAAAACTCATGCATATCACGGTATTGCAGGAATTTACCACAAAAGCACTAATATGGGAGAATATATAGATTTTGAGCTCTCAAAAAATAACAACGGTTTTAGCGTTAAGGTTATTAACAAGTCAAATCACGCTCTTTTCGGGCAGGCATTTAGACAGGGAATCTTAAAAGCAGAGATAAAAAGGGGCGATAAGACAGTTACGCTTGAGCCGTTTATATTTGAGAGAATATTGGCCAAAGATGGAGTTGAAGTTATGCCGTGGGAGGCAAACGAAGCTTTAAAAGACACTCTTGTCTATGCAAAAAGAGAGGTTGCCTTTAAACAGGCAATCAAGAGTGGTGATAAGCTTACCTTGACCCTAGGGGTACAGAGAATTTCTAAAGACGGTGCAAAAAAGCTTGGACTGGAGCTTGACGGCGAGTTTACAAAATTTAGAATTTTAAAAAGTGAGACGTTTGGTTTTTAAGTAAGAATTTCTTATATTTGTGTAAAATACCCTGTTAAATAAATAAATAAATAAATAAGCATTGCAGGTAGTATATATGGCACAGGAAGATGTTCGTGTTTTGATGGTTGAAGATGATGAGATACTAGCAGAGCTGATATCTGATTATCTCAAAAACTGCGGGATAACGGTTGAGATAAACTCTGACCCTACGACCGTAATAGATCATCTGAAAAAAACATACTTCGATCTTGTTATACTTGATCTGACACTTCCAAAGATGGATGGACTTTTTCTTTGTGAAAAGATCTCCGGAGCCTTTGACGTGCCTATAATCATCTCATCGGCAAGAGATGAGGTAAGCGACAAGGTTTTGGGTCTTGAAAAAGGTGCGGATGATTATCTCCCGAAGCCTTATGACCCTAGAGAACTTGTTGCCAGAATAAATGCAATGCTAAGACGCAAGAAATCTTCATCCTCATCTTCCTCTATTAAAGAGGAGATATTCGGGGATTTTAAAATCGACAAGTCAAAGATGGTTATATATCATAAAGAGAGTGCTCTTGATCTTACCGTAGCAGAATACGGCGTATTGTCTTTTTTTATAAATCAAAGGGGCATAGTATTAAGTAGAGGAACGATTCTGGATGCGGTTGAGGGTCTAAGCTGGGAGAGCGATGAGAGAAGCATAGACGTGATCATCAGCCGTCTGCGCTCAAAACTCTTTGACAACCCAAGGTCTCCTACATATATAGAGTCTATCCGCGGAGTCGGCTACAGGATGAAGAGTTGAACAAACACTCTATTTTACTAAAGATAGGAATGTTCTTTTTTATAGCATTTGTTATAATCACTATCCTTTTCAAATTCATGTACGATTATGAGTTCTTATCTGTAAAAGAGAAGCTAAAGAGCCACTACCACAAAGTTGCAAGATATGTAATGCAGCACCACACGGGAATAGACTCTAACGATGTGTTCTTGAAAAACCTAGAGAAAAAGCACATAAAAATAGTAGGCGATGATAAAGAGAAGTTAATGAAATTACCAAAAAGCGACTCAATATCGTGCGGTATGCTCTACTTCGATCTTTATGAAAAAAATGGATACAGGTATCTTGTAACACCGGAAGTAACCGGAGGGCTTATTTTAAAAGATATGAATACCAAGCCGATAAACGTTTACTATATGTGGTGGCTGTATGGAGCTTTTGTGTTCGTATTTTTTGCTCTTTTCCTCTCCATTGCCATAAGTATGTACCCTTTAAAACATCTGCAGATGCAGATTAGGCGTTTTGGAGAGGGCGATATGGATATAGACCTTGCATCTAAGGGAAAAGATGAGATTGCAGAGGTATCAAACGAGTTTGACAAAGCGGTTAAAAAGATAAAAGCGATGATAAACTCAAGAGCTATTTTTATACGAAATATAACGCATGAGTTAAAAACACCTATAACAAAAGGGAGACTCTCTTTAGAGTTCTTAGAGGAGTCTCGTACAAAAAATATTCTTACAAACGTTTTTTTACGCTTAAATCTGCTAACCAGAGAGATCGTTCAGATCGAGAACATAACCGCATGTGACTGCAGCATAGACAAAAAGAGCTACCATCTGACAGATATTTTAGACAATGCTGCTGATCTGCTGTTTTTGGAACCGGATAGTATAAAAAATAATCTTGATAACAGAGTTATCGAGGTAGATTTTGATCTTATGAGCATAGTATTTAAAAACCTGATCGATAACGGCATAAAGTACTCTGTAGATTCAGAGGTTTATCTTGATCTTAAGGGAGATGAACTCTCTTTTTGCAGCAGAGGCGAAAAGCTGCAGTACCCTCTTGAGTATTACACCCAGCCATTTACGAAGTGTGATGCAAATATAAGCGAGAGTTTCGGGCTGGGTCTTTATATAGTAAACTACATACTTGACAAACATGAGTACTCTCTGTCTTACAGCTACAAAGACGGAATAAACTCTTTTATAATAAGGCTTTGTTAACAATCCGTTAACAAAAAATTAACATCCGATTTATATAGCTTTCTTATACTATTATTATGCAGTTTGAACGCAAAAACAGTTACTGTTTGCGTTGTTTAAGCTACAGATTAAATTCTAAAAAAGGGTTATGGATGAAAAAAGCTATAAAATTGTCGTTAGCGGCAGCTTTGGCAGGTGGAGCAATGCTTCAGGCGGCAAGCGTTGATATCAACGGTTATAGAGGCGGTACTCTAGATGTTATGTTTAAGGGTATGACTGTTATAGATGATGAAAAAAACGGATTTGCTCCTAGTAACGGAAGCGGTTATCTTGTAAAGTTAAAATATGAGTCTCCGGACACTTTGCTAGAGGGTCTAAAGTATGGAGTAGGCGTATATGTCAACGGTGACGCTGGACTTACAAACTGGGATAATAACAATGCCGCTGACGGCTGGGACAAAGGTGCATACGGTATGGTCGTAGATGTGGGAGGTGACTCTAAAGGTCTTCTCGGCGAGCTTTATCTCTCATATAAAAATGAGTATTTCGATGCAAAACTTGGGCGTCAGACACTTGAGACTCCGCTTACACAGATACAGACTTCTCTTATGCCGAACTTCTACGAGGCATATATGCTGGGAACAGATGCGATTGACGGTCTTCGTTTGACTGCGGGTCATATCACAAAGATGTCTCTTGGTTCCCGCGCAGCACCTGATTGGGGTATCATCGGCGAGAAAACAGGAACAGCCGGAGTTGGAGCAGCACTTCTAAGCCAAGGCGGAACAGTTGAACAAGCTAAGTTCTATAATATGGGTACAATAGCTGGACTAGATACTACTTCAGGCCGTA